>JAOUDE010000130.1 GCA_029859455.1 Ignavibacteria bacterium
GGCAACGATTGCCCGATACTCGATGTGGAAAGATGCCGAGACCCATGAGACTGTCCGGGTGATCGGCTCAGAAATGCTCGAACGGAACGGGAACCGCACAGACTGCTGGAAAATCGACTGCGGCCCGTTTGCGATTCCGGGATACCGCGCCTACCGCTGGGTGGAGAAGGAATCCGGAATCATCCTGCAGGGAGCACTGCTCGGAAAAAAAGACGAACCGGAGTACTGGTCGTTTTCGACCATCCGATGAATCATCGCGTCATAATGACCGTACTACTCTGAACGATGCACCTCATCCTGAGCCTTCTGATAATCTCTGTTCTCCTCCCGGCATCACTCAGAGCAGATTTTCCGGAAGTGGGCAAAGCAGCCCCCGGAATCGTCATTGCGGAATGGCTGACCGGAGAAATCCAGGAAGAAACCCCACTTGCCGGACGTACGATCATCCTGGAATTCTGGGCAACCTGGTGCAGTCCATGCATCAAGGCAATCCCGCACATGAATGCTCTCCAGTCTGTCTTCGACGAACAGATTCTCTTCCTGTCAATCACTGACGAGTCGCGTTCGAAGGTCGAGCGCTTTCTTCAGAAAACCCGCATGAGTTCAGCGGTCGTGATCGACAATCAGCGGAAGACGTACACTGCGTATGGGGTCGATGCGATTCCCGAGACGTTTCTGATCGACTCCGCCGGTGTGGTTCGATGGCACGGACACCCGGATGAGCTGACGGAGGAAGGGATCAGAGAGTTTCTGGAAAACGATATCGCTCCGTATACATGGGACTTCTAGAAGCCGGCAACAATTAGACACCACACACCCAGATGTTCGAACTGAATAGCGCGACCCGCGTCCTCGCACGAACCCCCGGGGTTCAGGAGTCAATACTGATTGGGCTCTCTCCTGAATGGACAGAGAACCAGGGCCAGTCCGAGACCTGGAGTCCGTACGATATCATCGGACATCTTATCCACGGCGAAAAGACTGACTGGATTCCCCGGATGAAAATAATCCTCTCAGGGGAGACGGATCGGACGTTCACTCCCTTCGACCGCTTTGCTCAATTCAAGGAAAGCAAAGGAAAGGTCCTGACAGGCCTTCTCACGGAATTCAGGCAGCTGCGTGAATCGAACATTGCAGAGCTGGAGGCTCAAAGGTTGACCGAAACAGACATGGAGAAAACCGGCGTGCACCCGACGTTCGGAACGGTCACTCTCAGCCAGTTGCTTTCAACCTGGGTAGTCCACGACCTGAACCATATCGCCCAGATCACAGGGGTGATGGCATCCCGGTACAGGCAGGACGTTGGCCCATGGACGGAGTTTCTGAAAATCCTGCGAGACTGACCCTCCTCCAAGTGTCGCTACAGGAAGAGAATGAAACGGCCGATGCCTGAGATACGACCCGGGTGCGAACACTACAGAACGATGAACCGAGAGAGCGGTGAGTCCATGAACCGACTGTTTCAGAATGCACCGATCCCCCTGGCTGTCTGCCTCGTTCTCCTTTCCTTACTCTCTTCTTTTTCCTGCACGGGGGACAATCCGGACTTCAAAGTCGAACACACGGGTGCACTGAAGACCATGATGCACGAAGGAGACCTTTCCGCAACTGCCGACCTTGCGTCGTTTCACGATACAGAGCATCTGTATGGACTTGGAGCACTCGAGAATCTGAAGGGAGAGATTCTTGTGCTGGCCGGACAGCCGACGATTTCGACGGTGGCCGATGAACAGGTAAGGATCGATAACTCATTGAACCACCGGGCCGCGCTATTCGTTTTTGCATCGGTTTCAACCTGGCACCCGGTTCCGGTCCCCGACACAATACGAACCGTTGAAACACTGGAGCGGTTCATTATGACGGCAGCGGGTGCCGCCTCCATCAATACGGCCGAACCGTTCCCCTTTCTGCTGAGTGGACCCGCCGACACACTTGATTGGCACGTCATCGACTGGGCAGAAGGAGACAGCGTCCACACACACGAGAAACATCGGAACTCGGGGCTCCGCGGGACACTCACCGGGAACAACATCGAGGTTCTCGGGTTCTATTCCAGTCACCATCACGGAGTTTTCACCCACCGCTCAACAGATGTCCATATGCATGCTGTGGCGGAGGATCTGGCCGTGGCGGGACACGTCGACCGGCTGATTCCCGGGGCGGGGATGGTGCTCAAACTGCCCGGATAGGAAACAGCTTGATCCGCAGGTCTGTCCGGAGCAGCCTTATTGCCTCTCATCCGTTTTGTCCCTATCGTAGGTATCCTCTACTGTCCCCTTTCAGACCAATAGCTCAAAGGTCACTGAACTCCTATGCATACTAACAGAATAATCCCCGGACTCCTCCTTGTTCTTGCCTGTTCAGTTCAGGCAGGTACAGCACAGGTTGCAACATTATCGCCTCGTCACCCCCTTCCGGAGGAAACGCTTCGCTTCTCCTACGATCCTTCAGCCGAAGGAGCGGCATTGCATGGCGCTCAAAAGATCAATCTGGAACTCCTGCTTGTTCCGAAATCCGGAACCCCGACCATCAGGGAGATTCCGATGGAGCGGTCGGAAGACTCCTGGCACGCGAACGCCAGGCTGGATGCGGAAGACGCCGTTCTGTTGCTGTTCCGGTTTGCTTCCGGGAGCGACATTGATGACAACAACGGTTCCTCATGGAGCGAGTTCGTGTACGGCAGTGACGGGAAACCGGTCGAATTCGCACATCTTAAGAATTCCCAATCATTGCGGGACAACAACTTCTTTGGCTTCAACCGGCAGGGCAGTATCGAGACCGCCCTCGCACAGGCGGAGAAAGAACTGTCACTCTACCCCGGAAACTTCGATGCACTGGTCGCACGGTGGGCCCTGCTGATGGCGGGATCCGACAACCAGGCGGCCATAACAACGATCAGGCCGGAACTCGATTCTGCCCTTGAGTCCCACAACGACAACGGAGAACAGCTTTACAAGCTTGTTGGATTGTACGAAGCATGCGGCGACACGGTGCGTGCGGAGGAACTACGCAAGGCGGCAATTGCGGCCGACCCAACCGGATTCGTCGCCAAGACAACCAGATTTGATGCCATGCTCAATGAGGAAGACCGGGTGAAGCGTGTTGCACTGTATGAAGCATTAAAAAAGGATTTTCCAAAGGAAGGGGAGGAAAAACGGGAGTCGGACATACTCCTCGTTCGCCTCGTGGCATCGGCGCGGGATTACGAGAAGGCCGCCGTGCTGCTCGAACAGATTCCGAATGCTCCCGGAGATCTCTACAACCGTGTTGCGTGGGGGATGATCGAAAAGGGAGACAATCTCGAGATCGCGACCGACCTTGCACGCAAGGGGGTCGAACGATACAGAAATGCTGACGATGACGCCAAACCCGGATACCAGACGATGCGGGACTGGATACAGAGTCAGGCATACGGCCTCGGCATGGTCGCTGATACCTACGCGTTCGGCCTGGAAAAACTCGGGCGTCTGGAAGAGGCGGAGGAGGCCTATGAAACTGCCTATCACGCATTCGAGGGTGAGGCAACAGAGATCAACGAGAGGCTGGTCGGTGCGTATGTCGCAAATAAACAATACGATAAAGCGATAAGCGTTGGCGCGAAGGCTGTCGAACAGGGCTTCTCCTCCGATGCTCTGGTGGACAATTATAAGATCGCATTCCTTGCGCAGGGAGGGGACGAGCCGGGTTTCGAAGTTGAGCTGGAACGCGCCCGCCTTGTGGCCCTCAGCGCGATCCGGCAGAGGATGATGGAGGAACTCGTCAATCAACCGGCTGTCGATTTCACATTGGAAAACCTTGAGGGAGGAAGCACAACCCTCTCCGAACTCAGGGGGAAGGTTGTCGTTGTGGATTTCTGGGCTACCTGGTGCGGGCCCTGCCTTCAGTCATTCCCCTATCTCCAGAAGGTTATTGAACACTACAAGGACAATGATGATGTGGTCATTCTGACTCTCAATACCTGGGAGCGGAAGAAGGGTGCCGCGCTCACCGCCCATGTAAGACAATTCATGCAGGAGAACAAGTATACGTTCAGGGTGCTGATGGACCAATCGACAGTCAGCGCGTATGGCGTTGAAGGAATCCCGACAAAATTCATCATCGACCGGAACGGTATGGTGCAATTCAAGGGGATCGGGTTTGAAGGCGGCCAGAAAATGATGGACGAGATGATTCTGCAGATCGACATGCTCCTGAGTAACGATTTTTACAGCGCCCGGTAACCGTTGCTGGCAACGGAAATCGTGTCGATTATTCTCCAGGTCGCGGTCTTCACAGCGATTCCGTTCGTCGTGTTCGTCGTCAGGAGAAAAACGACACGCGGGTTCACGCGATCAATCGGCCTCTATGCTCCAACGGGCCGCGGACTGGTGACCGCCGTATTCGCTTCCACCCTGTTTATCGCCGGCGGGGTCGGCGTCATCTTTCTGAGCGACGGCATCCGGGAGATCATGATCAACGAGCCAAGTGTGACCGGGAAGCTGCGGACTCTCGGGCCGGGAATGGAGACCCTGGTTCTGCTGCTCATGATCGCCTGGGTAAAGACCTCACTGGCGGAGGAGATCCTGTTCCGGGGATTCGTGGCGAAGTCACTGATACAGAAATTCGGTTTCATGGCCGGTAACATCACGCAGGCAATTCTCTTCGGGCTGGTTCACCTTCTGTTGTTTCTCGTCCTCAGTGCCGCTGGCTTTCTCTTTCTTCTCTTCATCTTCCTTCTTTCCACATCGGCGGGATTTATGGTTGAATACATCAACGATCGCATCGGCAACGGCAGCATCGTCCCGGGCTGGATCGCCCATGCGCTGGGGAACACAGTATCATATTCGCTTGTCGTTTATCTGATATGAGCACACACCATGGTTCCGGAACAGAGCCGGACGGAACAACGCAACGCGAAGCCCCGGCCCTCTCCTGCCGACTGTCGCCGTCTGACTTCCGGAGGCGAAAAGCAATGATCAGAGCTCGGATCCGACCGCTCATAACCGGGCGTGAGGAGCTTCCGAACGGCATCCGCCTTTACGCCGCGCGGTCGGAATCTGTTACCAGCATGTTCAGACAGTTCATAGCCATGGAAGAAGAGTGCTGCAGTTTTCTGACATTCTCGCTCTCGCTCGGCCACAGGATCCGGCTGGATATCCTCGGACCTGAGGGAGCAAAGGCGTTCATTGCGGAAGAGCTCGAATTATAGAACCCGAAATCACGGAAGAGGTAAACGTGGCCCCTAAAACCCGCCCCACAAAACGAAGCGTCTCACAGTTCCTGAATGCCGTCAAGGATCCACAGAAGCGGAAAGACTGTAAAACAATTCTCGGCCTGATGAAGAACATCACCGGCGAGAAACCGGTGATGTGGGGACCTGGCATCGTTGGTTTCGGCAGTTACCATTACAAATACAAAAGCGGCCGTGAGGGAGACTGGCCGCTGACCGGTTTTTCGCCGCGGGCACAGAACCTTACGATTTATATAATGCCGGGGTTTTCGTCATACACTGATCTCCTGAAGAAGCTCGGAAGACACAAGACGGGGGTTTCATGCCTGTATATCAAGCGACTCGATGAGGTCCGCCTGCCGGTTCTCCGTACTTTGATCCGCGAATCGTACCGGACGATGAAAAAGGCTCAGAAGATAACCACCTGAACAGGCTTCTTTCCTTGCCGCACCTTCAACCTGATTTTTGTCTTCCTATATCATAGATTGATGTGCGGCTCACCGTTACCCCCTGTTCATTTCCATTCATAATACCCGGAGACCCCATGAAATCCGTCATTCTTTTGTGCACTGTTGCTCTGTTCACCTCATGTGCTCCTCCTCCTCCTGATACGGCCGGAATGATCGCGGCGGCAAAAGAGCTCGACGGGCGATTTATCGCAGCGTTCAATGCGGGTGATGTCGATGCGCTGATCGCCTGTTACCACGATACTCCTGAACTTACGTCGTTTGATGTCGGCACTCTCGTTGCGAAAGGACATGCAGCAGTACGTGAAGGCCTGACTCATGCGGTGGCCGGCATGGCTGGCGGAACAATCACCCTTCACGACACCCACTATCAGCCGGCAGGAAATTATGTTGTGACATGGGGACTCTGGGATTTCACTATGACGCTGCCGGATGGAACCCCGATGACCATGAGCGGACGCTTCACAGACATGAAAACGGAAATGAATGGCAAATGGGGCTATGTCCATGATCATGCCTCGGTCCCGATGCCGCCGCCTGAGGAAGAATAGTCGACAGCACTGTTGGCCCCGGATCTATTGCAATCCCCCGTTGATCTGACGGTGGTTTGTTTTGTCACCGGGGGCGGCTTGATCTTCTGATCAACCGTTTTATCTTGTTGTGTATCCAAAATCCTCCTCTTTTCCGGGAATTACTATGCTCAGACCTTCACCGATTCTGATAATTACTCTCATTGTTTCGATCATGATCCCATCCTGTACCGAAGAGCCGGAGTCCAATGGACTCTCCGCCAAAATCGCACGATTTGCTCCAACGACCCTGAATGCGGACATCTCCCACCTCTCATCGGGAGACAGGGATGCGCTGAAAAAACTGATCGAAGCATCGGCACTGATGGACAGCATCTACACCAGACAAATCTGGAGTGGCAATGCAGATCTTCGACGAAGACTGGAAGCGGACAAATCCTCCGCCGGCGCTGTTCTGCTTCAATATTTCAACATCCATATGGGACCGTGGGCTGCAATCGATCTCGACTCAGCGTTTGTCGACGGTGTCCCGGTTCCCAGGCCGGAGGGAGCGAATTATTATCCTGAAGGGATGACGAAGGAGGAATTCAACAACTGGACTTCTTCTCTTTCGGACGAAGAGCGACGGAAGGCAACCGGCTTCTTCTATACCATCAGGAGGGATGAAGGCGGTGGCCTCAGGGCGGTACCGTACAGTGATGAGTACCGCGCGTTTCTGGAACCCGCGGCAAGGCTGCTCCGGGAGGCAGCGGATCTCACGACGAACAAGTCGCTCAGGAAATTTCTCTCCCTGCGTGCGGACGCATTTGCAGGCAACGATTATTACGAGAGCGACCTTGCGTGGATGGATCTCGACAGCCCCATCGAGCCGACGATCG
>JAOUDE010000131.1 GCA_029859455.1 Ignavibacteria bacterium
CAGTCACCGGTTCAGAAGCCATTGTGAACCGGAGGGTTCCTCCGGCCATCAACGAATCGTGGTGAAGGAATGGAACGGAAAGAGTTGCCCCGTTGAAACCGACATCACGAACGAATCTTCGCTCGGATGAGGTTCCTTCCGCAGAGACAACAAACCTCCTTCCGTTCTCAAGGTGTACGGTCGACTTAGGAAACAGAGGAGTCCCGATAGCATACACCGGTTCTCCCGGACAAACCTGGTAGAAGCCAAGGGCACTCATGACATACCAGGCGGACATCTGGCCGCAGTCCTCGTTACCGCAGAGTCCATCCGGTGTGGACATATAAAGAGAGTCCATAATCGTTCTGACAACTCTCTGGGTCTTCCAGGGCTGGCCGGCATAGTTGTAGAGATACGCAACATGATGGCTCGGTTCGTTCCCGTGTGCATACTGTCCGATCAGGCCGGTAATGTCAGGCTGCTGACGACCCGCCAGTCGGGGGTCAGCCAGAAAGAGCGAATCAAGACGTTCGGCAAATCTGTTTCCGCCACCCATCAGTTCGATCAAACCTGCGGGATCATGAGGCGCGAAGAAGCTGTACTGCCACGGATTTGCCTCGGTATAATGAAACGTGACGGACCGGGAATCGAACGGCTCGACCCAGGTGCTGTTGCTCTTCGGCCGCATGAGCTGCGTCTCCGGATCAAAGAGATTCCTGTATGAAGCCGAGCGACGAAAGAAGTACTCCGCCTCACCGTGGAGTCCAACCAACTCCGCCATTCTCCCGATGCACCAGTCATCATAAGCATACTCGAGCGTTTTTGAGACCGATTCACCCTCCTTGTCAGCCGGGATATAGCCGAAGCTCCGATAGGCTTCCAGACCATAGTGGTTCATCATCGCACTCGCCTTCATAGCATCATAGGCGTGGGCCGCGGAAAATCCTCCGATTCCTTTCACATAGGCGTCAAGAATGACCGGAGCGGAATGGTAGCCGATCATCGTCCAGGTCTCGTTCGACGCAAGCTCCCAGACAGGCAGGACGCCGGACTGATCGTATTTCGCGAGGAGGGTCTGGACGAAATCCCCCGTCCTCTTCCGGTCAATCAGTGCGAGAAGCGGATGTTCCGCACGGAAGGTGTCCCACAACGAGAACACCGTGTACGGTGTGAACTGATCGGTCCTGTAGATCCTTTGATCCATGCCGCGGTACGACCGGTTGACATCAGAGGCAATATTCGGGGCGAGCATGGTCCGATACAGAGCTGTATAGAAGGTTTGTTGCTGTTCCGTCGTCCCCCCTTCGACGTCGATCTTCCCGAGTTCCTTATCCCAGGACACCGCGGTAGCCCGACGGACCTGGTCGAAGTCCCAGCCGGGGACTTCTGCTTCAAGGTTCTTTCGTGCCTCCTCAGTACTGACGAACGAGAGGCCGACCTTGATCATGACCGGCCCGGAGAGACCCGTTTCGAACATGAGGACACAGCGGAGGTCCGTTCCGGTTACGTTGTCCGCGTCGATTTTGAGAATGCCGTCCCTGAAGATCCGTGTGGCGGCAAACGGTTTCGAGCTCTCCAGAAAGAAGAACACCTGCTGATCCCGTGCCCATCCGCTTGATCGCCGATAGCCGGAGACCTGGTTCCTGCTGACAAGTCGGATTTCAGACCCGATGACCTCGTCCGGGCCGAGTCCATGGGCCAGGTTCACGATGACCGATCCGCTTTCGTCCGGAGGGAAGGTGTACCGGTGAACACCAACCCTTTCCGTTACGGTCAACTCGACGCCGATACCGGAATCAGCAATCCTCACCTGATAGAATCCCGCAGAGACTGATTCCTGATCGTGTGTGAAGCGCAACCTGTACGAGTCAGCAGTTCCCAGCTCCGGATCACGATAACGGATCGTTGGTGTCACAAGAATATCCCCGTAATCAGCAATGCCGGTCCCGCTGAGGTGCGTGTGGCTGAAGCCGAGGAGCGTGCTGTCGGAATAATGATAGCCCGAACAGGCATCCCACCCTTCAGTCCTGGTATCAGGACTTAGCTGCACCATGCCGAAGGGTGCGGAGGCGCCGGGATAGGTGTGCCCGTGCAGATCTGTCCCGATCCGTGTTTCAACCAGCGCATGATAGCGGCGGACGGGTTCACCGGCGACGAGTTGGCCCGCAGTGAGGAAGATGATGAGCCCCTGAGTGAGTAGTTTCAGCATGGTGCCCCGATGAGATTGCCGATCCGGAGGTTAGTTGAATATACCGTACCGATCGGGAGTTTCAAATACATGACCCGGATCACATCGTATTTGACTGCTGAGTCCGATCTTTTTAGCGTCTCTCCTTGACATAGTGTCCCGCTTGCCCTTATATTAACTCTATTCAAACCACATCCTCCCCCGGTTTTTCTCCGTTTTCGTTTTGATGGAAAAGGAACAGGCAGGCAGCCGATATTCTCTTGTCAGTTTATTGCTTCGAATTTAACTCAGTGTATCAGTCCGTCGTTTCAACCCAGGGGGCTGCTACGAACACCACACTCACCAACAGGAGGTCCCGTATGCAAGGGAGCGTTTCCATTATGAACCGACTCTTCGTGCTCGGCCTTGTCATGGCACTTGGCTCGACAGCCGCTCTGGCTGCCGGAGAGGTTGTGCTCAATGACCGGATCGTGTTCACTACAGATGAGCGATGTGCAACACACACACCGTCTGACGACGAGATCAATCTCGTCCAGGCACAGGTCGAACAATGGCTTCAGCGGCAGGTCGGACAGGTCCCGACGGACGGAGTAACCACCGTTATTCCGGTGGCGTTCCATATTCTTCGAAGCAATACCGGCCAGTACGATGTTACTGATCAGCAGATAACGGATCAGGTTCAGGTTCTGAACGATGCGTTTTCCAATACGAACTTTCAGTTCGAGCATCTGTTGACAACCAGAACGAACAACTCCACATGGGCGACAGGTGGCAATGAATCACAGTATAAATCAGCCCTTGCTGTAGATCCGGCTCACACGCTGAATTTCTACACCGGAAACCTGAGCGGCGGCCTTCTGGGCTGGGCTGTGTTTCCCTGGTCCTACCCGGAAGACAGCTTCTGGCACGGAGTCGTCTGCCTCTATTCTTCGCTTCCCGGCGGAAGCGCATTCCCGTACAATGAAGGTGACACCGGAACACATGAGGTGGGTCACTACGTCGGCCTGTATCATACATTCCAGGGCGGCTGCGTTGGTAGCGGCGATCTTGTCGCGGATACCGAACCTGAGGCTTCGCCGGCATTCGGTTGCCCCATTGGGCGCAATACATGCACCGGAGGCGGCCCCGATCCGATTCACAATTTCATGGACTACACCGATGATGACTGCATGGACCATTTCACGCAGGGCCAGTCAGACCGCATGGATGCCATGATGGCTCTCTATCGCCCGAGCATGGGTGAAGGTGGCACAGGCGGCGGAATTCCCTGCGAGGATGTGAGAGACCTCCGTGCACGTTGCCGTCCCGGCAGCACGCTGCAGGCGATGCTCCGGTTGTGGGACACCAGCCATGACGGTGAAACGGTTGAATTCACTATTGATGGCAGCGATGTCCGTACATCAACGATTGCAAACGGACGAGCGACACTCTCCCTGCCGGGTTACGGTCTCGGCGTCCATACAGTCGAAGTCACCGATCCGGAAGGTTGTACCGTCGTCACGAACCCGAACTGCACCAGCGCATCCTCCATCACTCTTGAAGATGAGGAGTTCTGGAGTGAATTCGATCTGACGACAGCGGGTCCGGCCGAAGCACGGCTCATCGGCAACTACCCGAACCCGTTCAACCCTTCAACATCGATCAGCTATGAAATCCCGGCTGACGGTATCGTCACATTGAAGATCTATAACACACTGGGCCAGGAGATCGCGACTCTTGTCGACGGCTTCCAGAGCGCAGGCTTCCACTCGGTCAGCTGGAATGGAAGGAACAATGCCGGCAACAGCGTGTCAACCGGTATCTACCTGTACCGTCTCGTGACGGCGGATGTTGTGCAGACATCCCGGATGCTTCTGTCGAAGTAACCCACTCTGCAGAGTTGAAAAAAGCCGCCTTTCGGGGCGGCTTTTTTTGTTGATCTACACTGACTTCAGCCACCCGGGCCCTTCATGATATAGTCAGCCACTTCCTTCGCCGCGGTATTCATATCCTTTCTGTTCGGTCCCGGCCGGGCATTGCCCCAGACAAATTCCGCTGAGTTCATTGTCAGTGTATCAAAGACCTGAACGGTCAACTTCTCCGGATTGCCGTCGGCCCCGGTAACCGTTTTGACAACGATCAGGCTACCGACGTCATGAAGCAAGCGGAGGGACTCCAGATTCTGAGGTTGAGGCAGATCCTCTTCCGGGAGCTGCCTTTGAGCAAGAAACAGATTCACGAGAGGGGTATCATATGACGCAATGCCTTTCCGGCCGAGCTCAAATCTGAGGGCTTCTCCCATCGGGCCGCTCGTAGGAGAAAATGCGACGAGTCCCTCCTTCACAAGCGGGAACGCCGTGTTGACCGTTCTTCCCGAAGAGCCGCAGGAAGTATGAATCAGCAGAAGCGGCATAATCATCAATGTCGATGGAAAACGGAGCCTCTTCATCTTACAAAGCGACCTTGATGTAACCCCATCCCTGCTGTTGTTTCGTCACCAGTTCCTGGATTCCGTCAGGAACTGACTGGACGCCGTCGAAGAACATGTCCAGCGTCACTTCATGCTTCGCCATTGCCATCGCGCAGACCCTGAAAGAAACGTTCGGATTCTGAATCGCTTTTTCGATCCCTTCGGAAACGGCTGATTTTCCGTCCATCACAAGTTCAAAGCCCTTGCCATACATGACAACCTCAATCTTTGCATCAGGGTTGCTCTCGGAAATCACTTCGATCCAGCGAACAACCCGTTCCTGGAACGCCGGATCGGGGTTCGTAAGGTCGAAGACAACCATATAGTCGCTTCCCTGTCCAAAAGCGGTGACGCCCATGCCGGTTACCAAGGTCAGGAGAAGAAGAAGTCGTTTCATTGAACCCTCCGAAAGATGATGAGTAGTATTACTGAGTACCATATGAAGCAGGTCCGAAGCCGCGGATCCTTCGCCAGGTGGCAATGTTGCCGGCATGCATCGCCGGATGCGTAGTAAGAATATGCTGATACCAGTCACCTTCCGTTGGAAGGTCTTCCCGCAGAAAACTGCTGTGGCATTCCTGGTCCCAGAAATCTTCCGGCTTTCCCTCCATCGCAGGCTTGAGTATCGTGAAGATATTCTCCAGCGCGTCTGTCAGATTGTTCTTCCCCGGAAGCTCCGGGGTTACTTTGAGAGGTGGGGATGTGAAATAGAACAACCGGTACCACTCGTCCGGCACAATCCCTTCAGACCAAAGGTGACGGTATGCCGCGTCGGTTTCCACAGCAACGTGGCCGAGACACCACCCTGGCGAATTGATCCCTTGTTCCTGAAGTCCGTACAGATCCGAATCCGGGATATCCGCGACCAACAGTGCAAGATACCGCCGGATGAAGCGTGAGAGAACGAATGATTGTCGGAACCGGAATGGCATTGGGCCGTACAAGGATGCGAGAGGTGGCTGTAATATAGCATTCCGGGCGGAAGATTCAACGATTTCAATCAGCCGATCATGACCTGTGGACAAAGGTGCCGGTCATGTTGTCACACGAAGCTTGTCTCTCTGCATCTTCCTCCGTATGTTGACCGCACCATTACTTCCGTAACAGAGTGACGATTCCTTGGAGGAACTGCCATGTCCGATATTGAGACGATTCTCACCGGAAACCTTGAGGCTGTCAGGGAACTCATCCAGGCGGCTGAAAAGGCAGAACCAATCTGGACTCAACCACGTGCTCCGGGCAAATGGTCAGCGGCTCAGGTCACCGAGCATGTTGCCCGCGCGCTCGAGGAGTCAGCCAACGTCGTCGCCGGAAGACCCTCGAAGTTCCCGACATTCCCCTCAATCTTCCGACCGATCGTGAGAGGAGTCTTTTTCAACAGAGTGATCAGGAAGCGGACATTTCCAAAAGCGAAAACGAACAAACCGTTTGATCCTGAATCCGGACCCGACTCACCGGCCGCAGCCGCGAGAAGATTGAATGCTGCTGTACAGTTGTTCGAGAAGGAATGCCGGACGTGCGCGGGGGGGACCGGGGTTGTGCGCAGCACGATTTTCGGGGACGTCTCGGTCGGGGACTACGCTCTGTTCCAGGAGCTGCACACCCGGAATCACACCGGACAGATTCCCTCACCGTAGCGTATCATCAGAGTTTGATTCCGGTACCCCTCGGAACCAGTCACGACAAAACAAAACGGCAGGTGACAGCGATGCCGTCACCTGCCGTGCGGGCAACTCCGGTCGAAGCCGGTTTGCCGATCGAACCGCCTACTTCAGATATATCATCTTCTTTACCTGAGTGAAACTGCTTGACGGATTGTCCAGTGCCACCGCGCTGAGCCGGTATACGTAGATACCGGAAGCGAGATTCCCACCCCATTCAACCTCATGATAGGCGGCAGACTGAGTCCCGTTCGCAAGGAGGGCAACGCTTTCTCCCAACATGTTGAAGACTTCCAGCCTCACATGGCTGTCAACCGGCAGACTGTACCTGATCGTCGTCATCGGGTTGAACGGGTTCGGATAATTCTGGTCAAGCGAGAATGCTCCCGGAATTCCCTCCTGAAGCGATTCGATCCCCGCAAACGATGCGGCGGCAATGTTCATGGTGACAGGAATCTGAACCTCGGGGTTATCCGGATCGTTCCCGGTCACGATGATCACGGCCGAATATGAGCCGGCTTCCAGCCCTGTCGCATCTGCCGTGATCAGGATCCTGCGGTCATCCTCCGGCGCAACGGTTCCGGAAACCGGACTCTCGTTCAGCCAGGAGGCCCCGCGACTGATGCGGACAGCGAGTTCATCGTGGACATAATCCGCATTGTAGACCACCTCAAGTCCATCGAGACCCGCAGCGTCTTCGATACCGATCGTCGCGCTGTTCAGCACGCCGTATCATT
>JAOUDE010000132.1 GCA_029859455.1 Ignavibacteria bacterium
TTGAGTCGCGTGCGAGTGGCTTGCTGTCCCAGCCAGTAAGAGCACGAAAGCCATGCTGACGAATATTTTCATGATTCTCCTCGCTAAAATACACATAACGTCAAAGGTAACCGGCGCCGGAGGCGTCCGGTTGACCGCCTTGTTGGATGCTATGAATTGTGGCGCAAATCTCATCTTCAGATAGCGGGGGATCATTTGTAACTACTCGGCTCCACGGCAGGGACACTCTTGCTGCAAGTCTATTGTAGGCGTCGACCTTATCATCAGATACGGGGATATGACAGGTGGAATCTCTGTTCCTGACTCGCTCAGCACATACTTCAAGGGGCGCAGCAACTTTGACGTACCTTATCGCATATCTGCTAGACAGGTTTGCCCGAAGACGTTCAAATCCCTCTGAGCCACCAAGGCTTTCAATAATGACCATATCTACATCTCTTAGGCAGCTGTCTATATTCTTCTCAACCACAGACCATCCATCTTGGCCATTGGACAAACCAAGCCATATAGGCTCGACCCTTAAAAACTTGATCCCCAAGCGCTTCTCAACGACTGTTCCGATGTGTGTTTTTCCAGATCCTTTTGGACCAATGAGCATCACTACTGTTTTAGTCATGGTATGTGCATCCAACAATGCATAGACTGGTCAGCGTAAGACATCATATCCTGCTATATGCAGCACAATACCCTCCTGGATTTGACCAGCACGGTGTCCCAACTGTAATATAGCTTACCATCCGGAAAAAATCATTGCTAACCTAAGGTGCTTTTCAACGCTTCATAAGGAGTTTTTCCCCGGAACACTCCGTGTGGTCGCTGAAAGTGACAGAAGCGTTCCCACTCAGCCAGTTTCTCGTTCAGGTCAACATCATCCTTGTACATGAGAAGCTGATAGAACTCCTACCCCATCTGACTGTGAGATCTTTCGACCTTACCGTTGAGCTGGGGGGACCGTGGTTTGATATACTCATGTCTCATGCCCTTGTCTTCTACGTGCCAGTGAAACTGTGTGTGGAACTCATGGCGACGGTCAGTGCGAATCGTGTGAATGCGGGAGGGGAACTTCTGGCGAGAATTTCCGCGGATGACTCCTAGCGATCGGTTTTTTGGGGATCAGGCCTCGAGCACCCTCCCTCTCCAAAGCCTCCATGAATAAAACGTCGATCTTGACACACTGAATTCACGACAGGAATTCGCGTCAGATTCAATGCCCGTTGCAAACTCCAAAACCGCCATCTTGTATCGTACTGACCATCTCTTTGCCATGATCGATCTTCCTGAACTGTCTCCTTGAATCTAAGAAATCTTGTCCAAGAGGGTCTGGAACATCTACAGTCCCGAAGTATACATCGGCCGGTGTGATGATGTTCATGATGCAGGTTGAACTTCAAACCCTTGTCGCCGCAGCTTCCCTTCCCGCATCGAGCACCTCCCGGATTCTCCGGAGCACCTCCTCCGGCCTGTACGGCTTCTGGATGAACAGGTCTGCGCCGGACCGCTCGGTCGCAGACGACGCATCCGGATCAAAATACCCGCTGGCAACAATAATCCTGGTTTCCGGATTCCGCTCGCGGCAGATTTTCACGAGATCCCATCCCCCCAGCTTAGGGAGCCCGAGATCAGTTACAATCAGGTCAATCGATATCGAGGGACGCTCGAGAATGTTCAGTGCTTCGATGCCGTCGCCAGCCTGAAGGACCCGATACCCCTTGAGTTCGAGCGTGCTCTTCATAAGGTCAGACAGCATCTCTTCATCTTCGATCAGGAGGATCGTCTCGGTCCCTCCGCCGACGTCGCGACCCTGTCTGCCCGGGCCGGTTCCATTCTCCGTTTGTTGTTGGAGAACAGGGAAATAGAGATGGAACGTTGTCCCGCTTCCTTCCATACTCTCGAGATCAGTAAATCCGCTATGACTCTCCACAACACCGTACACGACAGCAAGACCCAATCCTGTCCCCTTTCCAACTCCTTTGGTCGTGAAGAACGGTTCGAAGATTCTCCTCTTCGTTTCCTCGTTCATTCCGGATCCCGTGTCGGCAACACTGATGCGGAGATACTTCGCCTCTTTTGCCTGAGGAAATTTCCTTCTCAGAACCGACCCTTCGGCCACGTGCGATGAGAACGTCAGGGTCCCTCCCTCAGGCATGACATCCCGCGCGTTCACACTGAGGTTGAGCAGCGCCTGGTGAAGCTGGTTCGCATCAGCAGTTATGAGGGGCAGATCAGCTGACAGGTCCTCCGCAAAACTGATATTCTTCGGAAAAGTCGCCACGAGCATTTCGATCAACTCATGGATTACCGTGTTCGCTTTGACCGGCTCGAAGAGCACGTCAGTTTTCCGGGCAAATGTCAGCAACTGGCGCACCAGGCCGGTCCCCCGGTCGACCGATCTGTTGATCGATTCGAGGTTCCCGCGTAGTTTTTGATCTCCATCCAGCTTCAGCTCGAGGACCCCTGTGTGACCGAGAATGATCCCGAGGATGTTATTGAAATCGTGCGCGATTCCGCCCGCCAGCGTACCGAGACTCTCCAGCTTCTGTGCCTGGCGCAGCTGCTCTTCGAGAACCTTCCTTTCTGTCATATCCGTCAGCACCCCGCAGACCGCATATACCGACCCGTCACTCCTGAAGAGAGGAAACTTGTGTGATATGAATGATCGCTCCGTTCCATTGATCGTGACGGACTGCTCCCAGTCCATCGCGTCCCTCCCGCCGATCACGCTGTCATCATACTTCCGGAGAAGCGCTCCGTATTCACTCAGCGAAGACTCCCCATCTGTCCTGCCGATGATCTCCGAGGAGGGTACGCCGAGAACGTTCTCAAAGCTCTGGTTGACGAGAAGATATCTGCCCTGAAGGTCCTTCATGTACACAAGAACGGGGGTCGTATCCAGAATAGCCTGAAACCGTCCCTGGGTTTCGATATTCCTCCTGAGCGATTGTTCCAGTGCGACGTTCCGGTCATGAAGCTGCGCGATTTTCTGCTTGAGCGCCCCGCTCATTTCTTCAAATTTCGCTGCAAGAAAGCCAATTTCACCATCCGGCCCCACGCCAATCGTATAGTCGTAGTTCCCCTTCGCAATCTCTGCGGTGCCCTGCACCAGGGCACCGATCGGCCGGGTGATCCCCCTTGATATGAGAAACCCGGAGATCGACGCGATGATCAGAGAGAATAGCGACAGAACGACAAAGGCATTCTGAACGGGCCTCAGAGCAGCCTGCACTTCCTGTTCCATCGGACGGCTGACAATGTATCCGGCGGACGGCCGATCGGAGCGATCGACATCGGAAAGCATGAAGACTGTCCCGATGTAACGCTCATCTGGCGCATCCACGGTAAACAGCCCTCCTTCCCCGCCCGAAAGAGTGCGCAAGCCCCCCAAAAGAAGGGACGCGAGAGCTTCGTCCTCACCTGATTGGGTCGACAGGAGAACGGATGAATCAGCAAACAACACAATCTCGCTTCCAGTCATCGACCGAAGCAGACCAAGATCATCAGGCCTGATAAGGTATCCGATCGTGAGGGTCCCTACATACTCCCCCGCGATCATGACCGGTGATGTGGCGACACGGTAGGCCACGCCGTCGAGAACCCAGACATCGGCAAGGGCTCGCGGTTCGACGGCTACCGGATGCGGAAACCGCTTTGCTGAAAGGATCGCTTTCGATTGCCCGCCGACAAGTTCGACAAGCGGGCTCCCCCCGGCATCGGTAAGCACAAACAGATCGCTCCTGATCTCCCGGTTGACCTCGCGGGAGATCTGCATCGCGGTGTGCTTGTCTTTCAGCTCCGCAGCCGCTTTGAGCCGGGGGGACTCTGCAATCACCTGGCATGCCCTGGTCTCCTGTTCCGAGCGCAGCTGATTGATTTCCCTGACGGTCGAATAATTCTCACGGAGGTCTTCGGTGAACCGGGTCTCCGTCTGTTCTCTCGCCCAGTACCCGATAACGACGAGCATGATCAGTTGAAGGCAGAGAACAATGCAACAAATCGCAATCAGTATTTTGTTGTGAAATTTCATTTTGCTCTGTCAGAACGACAGGACAACCTGTGCAACCACGAGGTTGTCCCGGGGTTCCTCTCCAACATTGATGGTATGGTTCCATTCATACACTATCTTGATCAGCGCCTGCCTCGTCAGGTTGTACCGGATCGAGGATTCGAGTCGGAAGACGTCGCTGTCCCACTTTCCCGAGAATGACCGTTCGCCTGTCCTGCTCGGGACGAGGAGCCCCTCGACCTCCCCGAATACGAGCCCTCCGGCCCTCGCCGCGATCGACATTCTTGGTGTGACAGCATACTGGAACTCCGCGGAATAGCCGAATGATTTCAGGTCCCGCTGATAGACCCAGATGTTATAGAACGCCTGCCCGTTGAACGAGAAATGCCCCATACTGACGCTGATGTCAGAGCCGATGATCTTCTGGGGATACGACTGCGGATTGCTCTCGAACAGGAACGAGGCGGAATCGGCAGACTGGTCGGCCATGAACGATCCCGCACCGTACGAGACTCCTGCCGACATCCATGGGGCCGGGGTAATTCCCACTCGGCCGATGGCGCCAAATCCCCGGTTGTTGTTCAGTCCATCCGGTGTATAGGTCGCCGTCGCACTCATCATCCCGTTGATCAGAGAAAGAGCATAGTCGACCATTCCAAGCTGTCCGTCCATTCTGACGCCGAGGTCGTACAGCCCCTGGTCGAGGACCCTTACCCCATCCCCCCGTTGTGCAAAGGATGGCGCCAGGACCCAGACTTTATAGTCGGACGAACAGAGTGTCGTCAGATGTTCCTGTGTCAGCGGAAGCCGGTAGAAAGGGTTCTGCTTCGGGAATCGTCTCTCACCCAGGCTCCCGAACGGGATATCAATCTGCCCCACCTGGAGATCGAGTCCGCTGGAAGCGATGTCGGAAAACCGCAGAGCGAACAGATCAATGCGGAGTGTCAGATCCTGTTCAATTCGGATATTGCTCAGGAAGGCGATGTTGTCGCTGAACAGGTAGTCAGCAAACAGGTCTCCCCGCCAGAGGAACGTCCCCCGCCCGTCATTGATCGAGTATTGCGAAGCACCCGATTCTCCGTCAGCATACGCTGTAGAAAGCTGCCCGCTCACAACCGGTTGAGTCTGCGCATCGTCTGAACATGACATGACCATGATCAGGAAGATCAATGCGGCCAGAATATGCCGGGAGGCCACCATCTTCAATCGGAAAACTTCACATTTGCAATTGCTCCGGGGCGGACGTTAACCGACTTCGTGCTCAAGACTTTTCTGCCATACCAGAACGACACCTGATAGGATCCAGGGGGAACATTTGGGATTGTGAAATTCCCCTCGTCATCCGGGAGAGCAAAGAACGGGTGCTCGAGCACAAGGACCGTGGCGTACATGTATGCGTGTATTTCGCAGAATATGTTGACGATCCCCGGGGTGTCGAACGTAACCGTCTTTACTGTCCCATTCGGGTATTTCCCAAGATCGAATTCCTTCGGGGAAGAATAGGAGAAGACGTTGTGGTAGACCAGATCACTGTTCGGAAAGTTCACGGTCGTTCCTACCATGACAGGAAGGACGAGCGGCCGGAACATCAGCCCTTTTTGATTGAGCGAAGGGTTCTTTGCGGGTGGAGCGAGGGGTGCCTGGACGGGAGAACTAATGTAGACAACAGCTTTTTCGGACAGCAGGTAAGGTTCAGGCTCGGGCCCGTCGTGGTGACCGCCGTACCGGTTGAGCGACTGCCCCCTTAGGATCTCGTCGAAGATATCATCCTGTGCCAGGACGACGACTTTTCCCTGGATCGAACCGACCTGGGCGGATGCTTCATGCTCCAAAGAAAGGAGCAATCCCCCTATGACAACAGCATATGTGATAAATCCGGCCCGATTCAGCAATGAAAGCAACTCCTTCTTTTCGCCCGGAACTGCAAACCACGTGCCGAAGAAAAATGTCCACAATTGACCAATTCTGAGGGTTTTCTACCCGTCCCGATGTCAGGATTTCCTTAGAATCGGCAACGTGTCAGGGCCGCGGATGGTCCGTCAGGAAGGACAGAGGTTCGGCTTCAACCGCCGAAAATGGACGCGGATGCCGCCTACAGGCGGGGGTCAGAAATGGAGGAACGGGGACGAAGAACCACACCGCCCCAGGCCGCTTGACCCGCCAGTGTGATGCCGCGGTCGTTGCACGCGGAGCGTAAAATCGAGCTATCTGATCAGCAAAAGTTTTCTGGTCAAAACTGCTGTCGGAGTCGAGAGCCGGTAGTAGTTCAGACCGTCATAGACAAGCAGGCCGAAGCCGTCGGTCCCGGCGAGCAGATCGCCGTCGTCATCGACTGCCAGCGAACGGATGGAGACCGACTGATTGATCAGCGTGAAATCAAACATTTGCTCCCACAGGAGGCCGTCGTCTGTCGTCCTGTATACCCCGCCGAAGTCAGTGCCGGCATACACTGCATTGTCCGGACCCGACGCGAGAGCCCTGATATAACCGCCTGTCGGACCGACCGGCTCCCATGTTCCGGCGAATGTGTGTGAAGCAAGGAACATCATGGCGGAAACAACACAGGGAGATCGCATAACGTCTCCTGACTGATGGGATTGAATCACGGAAACAGTCCTGCAGGGACAGAACTGCAGAGAAACCAGATCAACACTTCGTGTTCTGGGATTCAGTACTGACTCATTGGAAGAGCCATTGAGCGCGGGGCCCGGGATGGGAGTGTGGGGACAACCTTATGAGCACAACAATGCACTCTCAAGACTGCACCCGGGTTCCGTGGCTGCAGGCGCGTGACCTGCGGAAGCAATCTAGCGAAACGGGGTAAGCCTGTCAATGGGGATGCTTAAGATTTCGGATTTAGGATTTCAGATTTGAGATCGGGAGTTGACGATGGATCAGGGAATGGTCGGCATGTACGCTTAGAGGCGAGGGAGGACTT
>JAOUDE010000134.1 GCA_029859455.1 Ignavibacteria bacterium
GTCACTGCAAAGAGCGACCTCGGAAAGGGATCGACGTTCAGAGTCGATCTCCCTGCAGCGCCTCCGGATCTCAAGCCTGTGACTCTGATTGCAGGCGGAAAGGGCGCCGTTGCGGCCTATGGATAAACATGCCTCTATCCTCCTCTGCTGCGGATTCCTTCTGGCGTGCGGCTCATCGGGGGGCAGCAACTCCGGCGACGAACTTGCACGCGACCATATGTCCCTCGCCCGAGCATTCGAATCGGAATCGCGCTGGCAGGATGCCGCAATGGAATACGCGATCGTCGGCGACCTGTACCCGGAGACGTCGTATTATGAAACCGCTGTCCGCAAAGCGGCAACATTGTTCAGCCATCCCGATAATCATTCTGCCTCCGACAGTACGATTTTCCGCTGGCTCCGGGAATACAGCACCCTCCCGGTTGAGGAGGAGGAGCGAATGCTGGTGGAATCCCATATCAGCATGCTGCAGAACCTCCGCCGGACCGAACAATTGCTGACGGAAAAGGAGGAAGCGAACGACAGTCTCGCTATGGTCATTACCGCTCAACAGGAAAAGATCGAGTCCGGAGCGAAGAGAATCAGGACGCTCGAGAAAAACCTCGAAAAGAAGCTGGCACAAACGAAGGATGAGCTGGAGAAACTGAGAGAGATCGATATGAAGGTCGGCAGAGACAACGGGAAGGAATAGGCATTGCGCCCCGCGACCGCCTTATTGCAAATCATGCCATGTTTCTGTAGCTTCACTGACAGAAGGATCGACCACCGATCGGAGAAACGATGAAATCACTCGGGATCAAGAAACTCTACTATTCGATCAGCGAAGTCAGTAAACTGACCGACCTGGAGCAGTATGTACTTCGCTACTGGGAATCGGAATTCGATCAGCTCAAACCGGCCAAGAACAGGGCAGGAAACCGGATCTATACGAACAAAGAGATCAAGCTGATTCTCTTCATTAAGCAGCTCTTGCGGGATCAGCGCTATACTATAGAAGGGGCAAAGCAGGTTCTGGAGAGTTATTCGCCGGATGCCGACTCGGGAGAACAGCTTGAACTGATCGATGCTGCTGAGAACAGATCAAAAATTCAGGATGAGCAGCTGAGGAGTGATGTCCTTGAAATGAAAGGTTTTCTGGAGGAACTCGTTTCAAAACTGAAGTAGCCGACCTGCTCCCCTCGCAGAACGAAAAAGCCCGCCGATAAGGCGGGCTTTTCTTATTGATGACCCGATCCTGCTTTTACTTGAGAAACACCATTTTCCGCATATCCGTGAACCGTGTCCCCGCTTCCCCGGCCGCCTCGAGCCGATACAGATAGATCCCGCTTGCGACCTGGCGACCTGACGAACCTGTTCCGTCCCACTCAACCGCGTACGACCCGGCATCGATCTGCTGATTATCGATCAGCCGCGCGACTTCCTGTCCGAGAAGGTTGAAGACGACCAGCGAGACGGTAGACTGGGCAGGAACCTGGAACGTGATCGAGGTTGACGGGTTAAACGGATTCGGAAAGTTCTGTGACAGAGTGAACCGGTCAGGAACAGAGGACGTAACTGGTTCGACCTCCGTGATCAGACCAAGCCACGTCATGGCGGCTGTCGCCACTGCCTGCCTGCTCGTTGCGGCGGAGATGTTCTCGAGTCCGAATCCGAGGAAGGCTGTTTTCGAACCTGTTGACGGATTCTCCACCGTCACGCCTGCGGACGATCCACCGGTATAGGTAAACGCCGATGTGGCATTGCCGGGTACAACGGGATCGATGATATCCTTGTCTCCACCGATCGCGAGGAATCCGCTCAGTCCGCCGGACATCGGATTACCGGCCACTGAGGCGATGAAGGATGTGCCGGACACGGTACCGCCTGATCCTGATTCAAGATAGTCGGTCAGAAAGCTGCTCCCCTGTGCAGCGAGTGAGGAAGCAATTCCGCGTCCTGCAAGCAAGAGACTCCCTCCGTTGTTCAAAACGACAGCAAGGCTCTCCTGAGCGGTCGTGGTCAGAACATCTGTCGTGGCATCACCGGTGTACCACACAACAAGAGGCGACGTCATTCCGTCGATGGCGCTGGCCGGGATCGCTTCGCCGTCGGTCGCAGTCTCCCAAAGGTACGGGATTCCTCCTGATGCGGAGAGTGCGGCCACATACTCCGACAGGTATCCCCCCGCGGGATCGTCATTGACGAGCAGGTAGTTCGCCGGAAACAGTTCGAAATCCTGTATCGTCAGGCTTCCTGCTTCGATCACAATTCCCTCGACAAACGAGGAGGCGTTCGGGAAGACCTGAACGGCGGTCACGGTGTCGTACCGCAGCCAGTCTCCGTCAGAAACGAACAGGTCATCGAACACATACGCCCCGTCACCATCGGTCACGGCAACCAGTGTCACAGGCTCTTCGAAGAGGAGCCCGCTCGCGGTGACGGCGACCTCCGCGCCGACAAGAGGAGACATCGTATTGTCTGTCACAGTACCGCCGAGCGATCCGGTCAGTGCATCTCCGAGAGAAATGGTGACGGTGTCGGTCGATCCCGGCGTCCCGTTCAGCGCAACCTCGCCCATCGCATACCCGTAGGCCCGCCCCCTCAGCGTTATCGATGACAGTCCGGACCCGATGACGAACGAACCGTCCGTCCCTGTCCGCTCGATGGCACCGGTTTCCACCACCTCCACCCATCCGTCTTCAATGCCCAGTCCGCTCGTTGCGCTCTCCAGGGTTCCCTGGATCCGGTAGGCCGCTGACCCGGTGAATTCAAGGACATACAGACCGGTGATCCCGTCTCCCATGAAGATCTTGTTATCCCTGCCGAACGGATAGACACCCCAGGCCCCGCGGAATGTGGGGTTGTTCGATGCCGGATAGGTGTCGTAGTTCCCTACCTCGACAATGTGCGAGGGGTCGCTAATATCGAGGATAATCAGACCCGATTCATAGTGTGACAGATACGCAAATGATCCTCTGATCGTGACGTTGTGAGGGAGCCGGGCCGGGCCGATGTATTCATCCAGCAAGGAGATGTTGTTCACGTCACTGATGTCCCACGCCTTCACCGTGTGATCCGTCGTTTCTTCCGTGGTCATCATCACGGTGTTGTCCGGCGACACCCAGACATTATGAACATAGCCGGGCGACGGAATATTCAGCCGGCTCAGAAGGGAAGGGGCTGCCGGATTGCTGATATCAAAAATCCCGACCGAGCCGTTGACGCCTTCTGCGACATAGAGCACTTCATCCTGAGCGAACACATCATGTGCATCGGTCCCCAGACCTGGGCCGAGCGTTGAGAGGAGAGCCGGATTCTCCGGATCACTCAGATCGAGAAGATCCACAGGCCCGCTGAAATTGAAATCCTCGATGACAAAGAGAATCGCCTGCGTTGTGTCAACGTAGATATTATGGGGGCTCGTCTGGAAGTTCATTGTTGTCCCGACGATGCGTGCAGAATCGGGCAGAGCGGAGAGGTCCACAATCAGCACATTGGACGATTGTTCGGAAGAAACGTACATGTAGTTCCGGTACGTCTTCATATCATACCATCCGGTAAACCCGGTGGAGACCCAGGGAACGAAATCCACCTCGGCGATCGCATTCGTGTCGGTCACATCGACAATGCTCACTCCGCCGTTCACACCGAGGAGGGCGTACTCTCTTCCGTCCTGAGCTTCGTAGCCCCACACATCTGTATAGCCCCATGAGGCGTATTCGTTCAGGTTTACATGCAGGGTCACATTCAGGTTCTGGCCCTCGGTGTGTAAAGGGAACAGAACTGTCACCATCACGAGGGCAGGTATTCCCCCAAGAAACATTCGCATGAAAACACTCCTTCTGACAGGTTGATGGACAGTACTCGGAACACCTTGAAATGCGGCTCTTCTTATACGGCCTTTTCCGGCCGGAGTTGCCGTGAAGGTGGGTATATTCAGCCTCAATCGTAACACATCACCATGCGGGGTGGTTCCCCCGGGGAAAAGAGCGCTTACTTGACTGTTTCTGCACTGTCTTGTATTGTATTCCAAGCTGCCGTGACTGACTCATCCATAAATAAGAACCCTTTCTCCGGCACAGCCCTGCTGACCTGCACCCTCCTCTTTTTCGGACTGACTTCAGACGCACCCGCTCAGGTCCGGGTGAAAGATATTGCGCCGATGACTGAATTTCAGGATGCATTTCTGGGGCATTTCAACCGGGGCCGCGCTTCCATTGCTGCTGACTTTGATCTTGACGGGTTCCTCGATTTCTACATTGGCAATCCTGGAGACAAACTGTCAGCAATTCAGACTGGGTCGTAGCGGACACGCATGCAGAATCGACACCAGACCCCGGACTTATACTTTCGGGAACAAAGCTATACCACCAGCCACCACGTGATTCCGTTCATCAGGGAGGTGATGACGCTCAACGACACGACCAGAGTTCTGGAGGTTGGTTGCGGCCACGGGGGGAACGTCGAGTCTTTTCTGGATATCGGATGCGAGACGACAGGTCTCGACATCAACCCGGATGACATCAGAACCGCCGAATCATTTCTCGCCGGACACCCGAATCGTTCCCGCCTCACTCTGATCTCAACCGATATCTATGATGCGAACGTCGAAGAGCTTGGCCGTTTCGACCTGATCGTCATGAAGGATGTCATCGAACATATTCACGACCAGACGAAATTCATGGGTTTCATCAAAACCTTCCTCAACGAGAAGGGACGAATCTTCCTTGGCTTTCCTCCCTGGTATATGCCTTTCGGCGGGCATCAGCAGGTCTGTGAAAGCAGGTTTCTCTCCATCCTCCCTTTCTTCCACCTGCTGCCAGTGCCACTGTATCGATCTGTTCTCCGTATGTTTGGTGAAAGCAAGTCCAGGGTAGAGGAACTTCTGGAAGTGAAGGAAACGGGGATCTCGATTGAGCGGTTCCGACGGATTATCATCAATGAAGGATACCGGGTGGACCGGGAGCAATTCTTTCTCATCAGCCCCAACTATGAGATCAAGTTCAAGATGAGGCCAGTCAGGCAGATCAGGGTTCTCTCTTCGATCTCTTTCCTGCGGAACTTCCTGACGACATGCTGTTATTACCTTGTCAGGAAAGGCCCGATTGCGCCCATTGATTAATATGGTGTCCGGGCTCAATAAATAGGAACTGACCCGAATAATCGTTATACTAAGTGTTATTACAGTACACCGCTGCATTGTCAGAGAACCTGCTGATCACCGTAGTATCGCCTTCCAAGGTTGCACGCCGGAAAATCAGATCGAACAAGCGGCTTTCACGATTATGTTTTCGGCGTACACTTTTCCCGACCGTTGAGTCGGGTATTTCACAAACAGAAAGGATCTGTTCCCATGGAACGAGGAACAATCAAGTGGTTCAACGCAGCCAAAGGTTTTGGCTTTATTTCACGCGAAGGCGGGGAAGATGTTTTTGTTCACTTCAGAGAGATCACCGGTGACGGGTACAAGACTCTCGATGAAGGTGCGTCAGTTCAGTTCGATGTTGAACAGGGTGAAAAAGGACCCTCGGCAAAGAACGTTTCCGTCGTCTGACCCGAACCAGCACAGGTCTATCCGAGCCCTGCCGTTTCACAGCGGCGGGGCTTTTTCTTTCCATATCGTCCTTTGGCCGGGTTCCCCGTGGAGAGCGCATTGCTATTCGTTGCAAAACGGCGTATCTTGAAGAGTTAACGTTAGGCCCACTGTACTCGCCATGCTCTCAGAGCGAGGCTCCATTAGGCTCGCAGGGGTCGTACTGTCACACAGCGTTCGTTGTAAGCCTACCACGATTCCTTTCACGCTGCTTCACCATATCTTCGCAGTACGGTAACTCGCCATTTGCTGTCACGACCCACCCTTTTGAGGGAGAACTGCCCATGAAGGCCAGGAGCATATGCATACCACGAAGAGATTCGTGCAGCGAAGCCTCGAATGAGCACGCTGATGAGGCAACACGGGAAATGCCGCTGCCGGCATTTGATCGTGGAACAGATATCAGCAAAAGAGCAAACCGCGAAGGAACCACTGATCGAATTCGGAAGATAAGCTTCCTTGCGCGCTGAGGTCACAAAAGAACAACTGGTACCGCAGCGATGAAACAGAGTACGATCATATCGAAGGACCGACGATACCTGATCGAACTGACGCATCGGAATGCTGATCCCGGGGTGTGGATCGTCAGGCGCTGGAAGAGATTCCTGGGATTCAGGAGGAGATTATCCTCCGATTGGTTCAACGATGAAAAACAGGCATTGTTATTTGCAAACAGGATGAAACAAAGGTACGGTGGACGTTAGACCGAGCGTTGTTGCCCGCGCCGGAATGACACTGAAGCCGGAACATGTGTGGAATATTTACTCAACGGAGATCCCGAAAATCAAACGAAATCGTCATAGATCAAAAAAACCGTCACAGTTGATGGCGGACGGAAAATGTCTCAACGCGGACGGATCTCCCTCAACCGGCGGAGATGCGGCATTTCTGAAAATTGTCCAGTCCGGCGTGAAGAGATTCATCCTGGATAAAGCGAACGTTCAGGAAGCCCTCAGAACATACAAGGATGAAAATTACTCTCATCCATTGACAGGGGCTGTTTTGACAAAGATTGTCAATGATGCCATGAAGGAACAGATCGATTCCGTGCAGAAGACAAGGAAGCCGGAAAACAAGGGTCCAATCGACCGGTCACAAACCTGAAACAATAAGGCGATCCGGGCAGAACAGTCGAGTTGTGCTTACATGCATCCGGATGTTCTTCTTTCGATCTGCAAAAGAAGACGTTTCCGCTGAGGTATCAATGAGGGCAACCCCGCATTTCACTTCGCCAGGGGCTCGAGCCAGACCGAAGGACCTGACAGGGAGGTTAACTGCCGGTTCTTCTTTTCGATCACAGGTTCAGTCCCTCGCAGGTCGGCTCGACCTCAACCGGGACTCAAGTTGCCAAATCGCGCCGGT
>JAOUDE010000133.1 GCA_029859455.1 Ignavibacteria bacterium
ATCGCCTCGCAGGGAGTTCATGTATGTCAATGACGATGGACTTGTGGTCGCGTTGCGGGTGAACGACTGGAAGGAGGTCTTTCAGGAAAACAGAGGACGTGCCTTCGGCGTCTGGCGGGAACCGTTTACCGAACTGCGGGTGCCACTCCTCTTCAACCTTCGGCGCGATCCGTTTGAGCGTGCGCAGCATAACTCGAACACTTATGACGACTGGTTCCTCTCCCGGGTCTACCTTCTCCTGCCGGCACAGGAGATAGCAGCGAAGTTCCTGATGACCATGAAGGAGTTCCCGCCAAGTCAGACCCCGGGATCGTTTAATCTGGAGAAAGTCCAGAAAATGATCGAAGCTGGCGTTTCAGGAAAGTGATCTATCGATCAACTGTTTGGGCATTGTTTTCTTCAATGTTTTCGATGAAGGGAAATCTGTGAAGTATCTTTGGTTTATGATCTTCGGTCTTTTGGTTGCCGGCTGCCAGCCCGTGGCTCCTGAGCAGGGAGTTGTTGCTGACCCTCTGCCATCCTGGAATGACGGCGCGGCGAAACAAGCGATTGTCGGCTTTGTCGCAAAGGTAACTGAGGCCGGTGGGCCCGATTTCGTACCTGTCTCGGAACGGATTGCTGTGTTCGACAACGACGGAACGCTGTGGACCGAACAGCCATATTACGTACAGCTTGCCTTTGCGATGGACCGTGTGGCCGCGATGGCATCTGACCACCCCGAGTGGCGATCACAGCAGCCATACAGGGCAGCCCTGGAGAAGGACCTGCACGGGCTGAGTAAGTCAGGAGTCGCGGGACTCCTGGAACTGATCATGGCAACACATAGCGGGATGACCACAGAGGAGTTCACCCGAATCGCATCCGCATGGATCGATACTGCGCGCCACCCCCGATTCAACGTTCGATATCAGGACCTGGTGTACCAGCCGATGCTGGAGGTGCTCTCTTATCTGAGGAGCAACGGCTTCAAGACCTTCATCGTTTCCGGGGGGGGAGTCGAATTCGTAAGGCCGTGGGCGGAACAGGTCTACGGAATCCCGCCGGAGCAGATTGTGGGCAGTTCCATCAAGACCGTCTTCGAAGTGCGAGACTACGGCCCGGTGCTTGTCCGTCTGCCGGAAATGGACTTTCTTGACGACAAAGAGGGAAAGCCTGTCGCAATCAACAAGCACATCGGGCGCCGGCCGGTTGCAGCGTTCGGTAACTCTGATGGTGATCTGCAGATGCTGGAATGGGCCACCGCAGGGGGAGGTCCCCGGCTCGGCGTGATTGTCCGTCATACTGATGGTGAGCGTGAGTGGGCGTATGATCGCGATTCCCATATTGGCCGCCTCGACAAGGCCCTCGATATGGCCGAAGACAGCGGCTGGACCATCATCGATATGAAGAAAGACTGGAAGAAGCTGTTCCCATTCGAAACTGAATAGAATCCTAAACAACTCAATCATCCAAAAGTGAGAGGTTTCATGACAGCTGCAGGCAAGGGCTTCACCAGGCTGGGAATACTGGCCATCGCATTGTTGATGACCAGTATGGCGTTCGCCCAGGACAAACCAAACATCCTCGTTATCTGGGGAGACGACATTGGCCAGTTCAATGTCAGCGCATATAACCAGGGTATCATGGGTTACAGGACCCCGAATATCGATCGGATCGCACAGGAAGGGGCCCATTTCACCGACTGGTACGGACAGCAGAGCTGTACCGCCGGCCGGGCGGCGTTCATCACGGGCCAGTCACCGATCAGGACCGGATTGACGAAGGTGGGACTGCCGGGTGCGCCGGAAGGGATGAAGAAAGAGGACCCGACGATTGCCACGCTGCTCAAGGCACAAGGTTACGTAACCGGCCAATTCGGGAAAAACCATTTGGGCGACAGGGACGAGATGCTTCCGACCAATCATGGGTTCGACGAATTCTTCGGCAACCTGTATCACCTGAATGCAGAACAGGAGCCTGAACATCCGGACTACCCTGCAAACATGAAATTTGCGGATGGAAAGACCTTCAAAGAGAAGTTCGGACCACGTGGCGTTATACATAGCTTCGCCGACGGAAGGATAGAAGATACCGGACCGTTGACCAAGAAGCGGATGGAGACGGTTGATGAAGAGGTCACCGCCGCGGCGCTTGGCTTTATGGACAAGGCGGCCAAAGACAAGAAGCCGTTCTTCGTCTGGTGGAACAGTACACGGATGCACATCTGGACTCACCTCAAGCCTGAGTCACAAGGCAAGACCGGGTTGGGCGTCTTTGCCGACGGGATGGTCGAACATGATGGCATGGTAGGGCAGTTGCTTGCGAAACTGGAGGAGTTGGGGATCGAGGAGAACACCATTGTCATGTATTCCACTGACAATGGTGCCGAGGTGTTCAGTTGGCCGGACGGTGGCACGACGATGTTCCGGGGTGAAAAGGCAACGCAATGGGAGGGAGGGTTCCGTGTGCCGACCGCAATCCGATGGCCCGGTGTCATCCAGCCCGGAACCATCATCAACGATATCGGCGCTCATGAGGATATGCTGACCACACTCCTCGCTGCGGCGGGGGACCCCAACGTCAAGGAAGACCTGCTGAAGGGGAGGAAGGTCGGCGACATGACCTACAAGGTCCATCTCGATGGTTACAACCTGATGCCTGCGTTCAAAGGTGAGGCTGACTGGCCGCGTCAGGAGTTCCTCTACTGGACCGACGACGGAAGTGTTGCTGCACTCAGATACAATAACTGGAAGATCACGTTCCTGAAACAGAACGCCGAAGGAATCGAAGTATGGCGATCGCCGTTCGAGGTGTTGCGGGCACCGATGCTCTGCAACCTTCGCAGCGATCCATTCGAACGGGCAGAGTACGAGACCATCGGATACAACCAGTGGTGGGTTGACCATATGTTCGTGTTTGCACCGGCCGGCTACTATGTGGGCCAATGGCTGCAAAGCTTCCGCGAGTTTCCCCCTCGTCAAAAACCAGGGAGTTTCAACCTCGAGCGGGTGATGGAGTCGATCACGAAAGGGGCAGGCGACAAGTAGATCGGTTCACTTTCCGGCCGACGCGGACCCGGCAGGTGGTACCCGCCCTACCTGCCGGGTCCGGACGTCCGGCTAATCCAATATGCTCCCCGGATGGAATGTATCCGGGTTCCGGGCATCGACAGAGAAGAAGGATTCGTCCATGGAAATTTCTTCATCGCTCCTTGTCTCCATCATGTTTGTCACCATCCTCAGTATGGGGATCGGCAATATCCTGATGGGGCTCGCTTCGATCGTTGATCGACAATCCGGAATCATAACATATCCTGTCCACACAGGCTGGGTCGTCCTCCTTCTGCTGCTTCACTTCAATCTCTTCTGGCACATGGTGGATATTTTTTCCATGGACGATTGGAAGTTCATCGACTTTATCGTTGTCATCTGCGGTCCCATCATCCTGTTCTTTGCAACAAGTGTGCTCCTCTCCGGAGGGAAGGAAAAGGACAACGAAGCTCATTACTATTCTGTTGCGAAGCAGTTTTTCGTCTTTCTGGCAATTCTCCAGGTTTGGAATCTGCTGGCCGATCTTGTGCTCAATCGGGGATTCACAGATTCCGGAGCGTTCAGCATTGTTGTCATGGTCGTGTTCCTTGTCCTCTCCTTTTCCCGGAATCCAAATCTGCACAGGATGGGGCACGCGACGGTGTGGATTCTGTTCCTTGCAACCCTTTTTCTGCGTGGGACCGGGATGATGGATTCGTAATCGGGGCCCGGTGTACGGGTGCCCCCCTCCTCTTCCTCTCTTGCTTGGCGTACCCTTCTTTTTTACCTTGTCATTCCATGTCTCACGTGAAAATACCTCTTTTGGGCCAGGATGAGGGGGAACTCGTCCGGTTTGCCCAATCGCTCGATCAGCCTGCGTACCGCGGCCGCCAGTTATTTGAGTGGCTCTATAAAAAGAAGGCTTCGACGTTCGAGGAAATGACAAACCTGTCAGCCGATCTGAGATCTATGCTTTCTGAAAAGGCGGCAGTGCACAACATGACGGTGGTCAAACGGCAGGAGTCCGTCGATGGAACGAAGAAATTCCTGTTTGAGCTGCCGGATGGCCTTCGCGTCGAAAGCGTCCTGATTCGCTCGGAGCGGAAGCAGAAGGAGGAGGACGGTCAGGCGCCTTCTGTTCGGACAACGCTCTGTGTATCAACCCAGGTCGGCTGCCCGCTCGACTGTACCTTCTGTGCGACTGCCTCAATGGGGTTTCTCAGGAATCTCAGGGCGGGGGAGATTGTCGGCCAGGTGCTCAGCGTCGCTGCTGCCACCGGGGTCGATATCTCGAATATCGTTTTCATGGGAATGGGTGAGCCCCTGATGAATTATGATGAGGTCATGAAGAGCGCCGGGATTCTGATCGATGGCGCAGGGTTTGCCCCTCGACGCATCACGGTGTCGACCGCGGGATGGGTGGATCGGATTCGTCAGATGGCTGACGAGGAGAGGAAGATAAAGCTGGCTGTGTCCCTGCATAGTGCCATCGAAGCAACCCGCCGGAAACTGATGCCGGTCACCAAAAGGCATTCCGTGAGGGAGATCTCCGATGCGATCGAGTACTACGTCAGGCGGTCAGGTCGTGACGTGATGCTCGAACAGACTTTCTTTGCCGGTGTGAACGACACGGATGAGGAAGTGTCTGCTCTGATCCGTTTTTCTCGACGCGCGTCGTGCAGAGTGAATGTGATTCCGTTCCACAGCATTGGAAATACGGGGCCGACAGGATTCTCGGCGACCCTGCGCCCGTCACCGCTTGTGGAGACGATTGTTCGACGAATGAGAGAAGCGAAAGTTCCGGTGTTTGTCAGAAAGAGCTCCGGCGTTGATATTGATGCTGCATGCGGACAGCTTGCAGTCAGGAGTCCCGCTCCGGACGAAACCGTAGTTCCGGCATAACCATGTCGTCAATGTCGCTTTCACCCGTCATTTGACGACGCATTCCAGAAAACGCTCACAGCTCTCATATGATGAAATCATTGATTTTTTTCGGACCTCCCGGTGTGGGAAAAGGGACCCAGGCAAAACTCCTCTCGAAGGAGCTTGCGATACCTCACATATCCACAGGGGATATGCTCAGGAAAGCGGTATCCAGGAAAACGGAACTCGGCCGGCGCGCGCAGGCGATCATGGAATCGGGAGGGCTGGTTCCCGATGATGTGATGGTCGGCATCGTGCGCGAAGAGCTGATGACTCCCGGCGCTTCCGGCGGTTTTGTCCTGGATGGATTTCCGCGCACCCTGGAGCAGGCGACCGCGCTTTCGTCACTTCTGGCCGAGCTTGGCATTGATGACTACACAGTGGTGAATTTCGCAGTCGATGATGATGAGGTCGTGAAACGGCTGTCGAGCCGGCTCGTCTGTGATACCGACGGGTCGATCTACAACTCTCTGATCGATGATCTCTCAGTCGGTTCGAAATGCCCCCGCTGTACCGGCCGGCTTATTCAGAGGGACGATGACAGGGAAGAGACTGTCAGGAAACGTCTCAAGGTGTATCATTCAACCACGAAGCCTCTGGTGGAATACTACTCGAAAAAGGGAAAAGTCCTGAACCTGAACGGTGTTGGTCCGATCGCAGAGGTTCAGAGAGAACTCAGGCGACTCGTCGTGAAGGAGATATGAACGTGATAAAACAGGAATACCCCCTCGTCGTAGCGCACCGCGGTGCCTCCGGGATCACCCCGGAGAACACGCTCGCCGCATTCAAGCGGGCGGCTGCCCAGGGTGCTGATATGATAGAGCTCGATGTCAGGATGACGAAAGATTTCCATGTTGTCGTGCATCATGATCAGACGATCCGCCGGACCACGGGCGGCCGGGGTGCCATCTGGGATCTTACCCTCCAGCAGATCCGGAACCTGGATGCAGGAAGGTGGTTTCATTCCCGGTTCTCAGGTCAGCAGATACCAACCCTCCGCCAGGCCCTTGAAGCGATCCCTTCGCATATGGGAGTCAACATCGAGGTAAAAACCGACGGAGATTCGAGAAAAAAACTGGCATTCGAGGAAGTCACAATCCTGATCATCATGGAGAAGCGGTGCGTGGATCGGGTTCTCGTGTCTTCATTTGATCACTCGTTTATTGCCCGTGTCAAGAAATTGTTCCCCGAAATCCGGACTGGCTCCCTGTCTCACCCGATCCGGGACCGGCGAAGAAAACCGTCCACTCTTGCCCGGAAGCTTAAGACCGACGCCTTTATCTGCGACCGCGCGTTTCTCACAGCGGATTTCGTGGCCGACGCACACGCACGCAACCTCCTGGTCGGTAGCTACGTGATCAATACGAAAGCAGAGCTGGAAACAGCGGTGAGCCTCGGCGTCGATGCGATCGTAACCGATTTTCCAGGGAGGATCGTCCCCGCTCTCCGAAGAATGGGAATCCGGAACCCAAAGCCGAAACAATCGGGGGAATAATATCCGATATCCCCTGCGTTGCAGCGCTCACCCTCTGACCGACTGGACTTTCAGCGTTTCCCTCTCTATTTTCCCTGTATGCCATTTCCCCTTCATGTTCCGATGACAAGGCTCGCCCTTCTTCCGGTTCTTGCACTGTCGTTCGCGTCGTGTGACAGGGGGCCGACCGCCGAAGAAGTGCAGGCGGATCAGCTTCTCGACAGTGCAAAGGCCATGATCCAGGAGGGACGGTTGGGCGATGCGCGAGCGCCACTCCTTTCCGCTCTTGAGCACGATACACGCCTCGAGAGAAAAGAACGAACCGCCGTTGAATCAGAATTGATTGCAGAGAGCTATCGTGCGGGAGCCCGGTTCGACAGTGCATTCTTCTATTATGAACAGGCGTTCACACAGTTCCGGTCGCTGGCGGAAAAGTATGACGCGCGTCGGGTTCGCCTCAAAGCTGCGGACCTTCACCGACAGCTGGGAGAACTGGATGATGCACTTCAGGTTGTCACCGAGATGGCGA
>JAOUDE010000135.1 GCA_029859455.1 Ignavibacteria bacterium
CAGCGAACATTCTGATCGGCTATGCCAATCAGATCGTCGCCCAGTTTACCGGTACGGTACTCACGGAAAGAGCAGCGGCAAATTCGATACGCCGTCCATCGGTGATCTCCCCCGAACCCCGTGTGTGGTACAACCCCGAACTGCTCAGCAAGAACTTCATGGTTCCCGGTGTCCTTGCTCTTGTGCTGATGATTATTACGATGACTCTCACGTCGCTTGGGATTGTGAAGGAGAAGGAGATAGGAACGCTCGAACAGTTGATGGTAACTCCGATCCGTCCATTCGAACTGATTGCCGGCAAGCTCCTTCCCTTTACGGTGATCGGTGCCCTGGATGTGGTGATCGTTCTCTCGATTGCCCGTTACTGGTTCGAAGTGCCTATGCGCGGCGGACTCCCGCTGCTGTTCGGTCTGAGTGGACTGTTCCTTCTGACCACCCTCGGACTCGGTCTGTTCGTGTCGACGATTTCCAGATCCCAGCAGCAGGCGATGCTGATTGCCCAGTTCTTTTTCTTCATGCCGTTCACATTTCTTTCCGGATTCGCCTTTCCGATTGCCAACATGCCGGAAGCGATTCAGGCAGTCACGTATGTCATCCCGTTGCGCTACTATCTGGAAATTGTGCGGGGTATTTTTCTGAAGGGGACCGGCCTCTCGGAACTCTGGCCCCAGGCGGTTTCCTTGTTCGCGTTCGGGATCGTGATTCTCTCGCTCTCGGTTTCCAGGTTTAAACGGACCCTCGAGTAGGCGGCCCGCTTCGCCGGCCTTGCGTGTCGGAACCTGATGCCTTATATTGGAAGTGCCTGGAAGATCGGGCATCCCCGCCGGAGTGACGCATTCTCCCATGATCGTTTTTTGTTTAGTGAGGACCGAACAGATGATCCGAGCATCCGTTGTTGTACTCTGCCTCTCCCTTTCCGCTTGCGCCGGGGACCAGTCATCGCTAACCGGCCTGCCAGAGATACCTGTTTATCTAACCCGCGGCGAGGATATCCCCGTCCACCAGGAATTTGTCGGTCAGGTCTATGGCCAGAAGGATATCGCGATCAGGGCAAGGGTGGAGGGTTTCCTTGAAGGGATTCACTTCCTTGAAGGATCGGAGGTGCGGAAAAAGAGCCTCCTTTACACAATGGAGAGCCTGCCGTTTGAAGCGGATGTCGCCGCAAAGATGAGTCAGGTCGCCGAGGCGAAGACGATGCTCGCAAAGAGCCAGAGCGATCTCGAGCGATACCGGCCCCTTGCCGAACAGAAAGCTGTTGCCGAGAGCGATCTTGACGCGGCAGTGGCTCAATATGAAGCGGCTGTGGCTTCAGTGGAAGCAGCTGAGGCCAATCTCCGTGCATCAAGGATCCAGCTCGGATATACGACTGTATTCTCACCGATTACCGGAATCATTGGAAAGACGAAAGCAAAGGTGGGCGATTTCGTAGGGCGGAGTCCCGGGCCTGTCATCCTGAATGTGGTTTCGAAGATCGATACGGTTCACGTGGAATTCTTTCTGACTGAGTCACAGTACCTTCAGATTGCCCGTACGATCAACAAGGAAGGGAAGAACGGAGTAGAGGGTCGAAAGAGAATCAGGCTTGAGTTGTTCCTGGTTGACGGATCGCTGTATGAGCATGAGGGGGCTGTCAGGTTTGTCGACCGGGAGGTCGATCCGACGACCGGCGCGATTCTCGTTCAATCATCATTCCCCAATCCTGAGGGTCTGTTGCGTCCGGGGCAGTTCGCCAGGATTCGCGCTCTGGCCGGGGTGATCGAGGGAGGTATCATGGTTCCCCAACGGTGCATCACCGAGCTGCAGGGACGTCATTCGGTATTCGTGGTTGACGACAGCAGCAGGGTGGTACTAAGACCGGTTGTTGTCGGTCCTAAGCAGGCTGACTTCTGGGTGGTCACAGATGGACTGACGAGTGGCGAAAAGGTCGTGTATGAGGGACTCCAGAAAGTGCGGGAAGGACTCGCGGTCAAACCTGTCATTCAGGACGTGTCTCCAATGGAGAGGGGGCAGCAATAAATGGGTGAGTTCTTTGTCAAACGTCCGATCATGGCTGTGGTCATCGCGATTGTGACGGTGATCGTCGGGGTGATTTCGCTCGTGACCCTTCCAATCGAACAATACCCGAACATCACACCTCCGATCGTCGAGGTACGGGCCACCTATACCGGCGCAAATTCCCTCAATGTGGAACAATCGGTCGCCACACCGCTCGAACAGCAGATCAACGGGGTCGATAACATGATCTACATGAAGTCGACCAGCGCGAACGACGGATCCGTTACGATTCAGACCTCGTTCGAGGTCGGGACCGATCCTGACATGAATACGGTGTTCACCCAGAACCGTGTCTCTGCGGCGACAGCAAAACTGCCCGAGGAGGTCAAGCGCCTCGGTGTGACGACCGAAAAATCCCTCCCCAATATTCTGATGCTGGTCACACTGACTTCTGAGGACGGTAGATATGACCAGAACTTTCTCGGCAACTACGCGCTGATCAACATCAAGGATATCCTTGCAAGAACCCGGGGGATCGGCCGGGTCAACGTCATCGGCTCGACAGACTACTCCATGAGGATCTGGATCAAGCCGGACCGCCTGGCTCAGCTGGGGATCACGGTCCCGGAGATCATCGATGCCGTCCGGGCACAGAATGTGATTGTTCCCGGGGGACGGTTTGGGGCAGAACCGGCTCCTCCGGGGACCGAGTTTACCTACACGGTGAAACTCCCTGACCGGCTCCAGTCTGAAGAGGAATTCGGTGAGATTGTGATCCGGAGCGGTGAGACCGGATCACAGGTCAAGCTGAAACATGTTGCCAGGGTCGAGCTCGGTGTGGAAACATACGACGCCTTCTCACGGCTGAACAACCGGGACTGTGCGATCATAGCGCTGTATCAAGCACCCGGATCCAATGCGGTTGAACTGGCCGCCCAGATCAGAGCCAAGATGGAGGAACTGGAGAAGACGTTTCCGGAGAGTATCAGGTACGACGTTTCACTGGATTCGACAGAACCGATTACCGCGGGGATCGACGAGATCATCGAGACGCTGTTTATCGCTCTCGCGCTCGTGGTTCTTGTCGTGTTCATCTTCATACAGGACTGGCGTGCGACTCTCATCCCGACGATCGCTATCCCCGTCTCCCTTGTCGGTGCATTCATCCTCTTCCCGGTGCTTGGTTTTTCCATCAATGTCCTCTCGCTCCTCGGCCTTGTCCTTGCGATCGGGATCGTGGTGGACGATGCGATCGTCGTGGTGGAAGCAGTGCAGGTCAACCTCGAAAAGGGTATGGATCCGAAAGAGGCGACGGTCCATGCGATGAAGGAGGTGACCGCGCCGGTTATTGCAACCACACTGGTTCTGATCGCTGTTTTCGTACCGGTGGCGGCCATGGGGGGGATCACCGGTCAGCTCTATCAGCAGTTTGCGATTACGATCGCCGTCTCAGTCGCATTCTCCTCGGTCAATGCATTGACTCTGAGCCCCGCCCTCTGCTCACTGATGCTGAGACCCGGAAAACCGTACGGGGGTCTGCTCGGCAAGTTCTTTTCCCGGTTCAACAGCGCGTTTGACCGTACCTCCGGCCAGTACATGAGTTTCGTCAACGTCGTGACCAGGAAGATCAACCGGGGTCTCTTCTTTATTGCGGCTTGCGTGATAGCCGCGGTGCTGGTGGGTATGTTCCTCCCCGGCGGGTTCATGCCGGAAGAAGATATGGGCTATCTCTTCGTAAACGTTCAGCTTCCCGACGCGGCGTCATTGCAGCGGTCCGATGCCGTTTGCAGGAAGGTGGAAGCCATCCTTGGGCAGCGCGAGGAAATCGAATTCGTAACGACCGCTGCGGGATACAGTCTCCTCTCAGGAAGCATGACGCCCAACGCAGGCTTTCTGGGCGTGTCGCTCAAGAACTGGGGGGAGAGGGGCAAGACAGCGCTGGAGATCGCGGCCGAGCTGAACAGAGTCTTCTATGCCGGGGTGAATGAGGCCCAGGTGTTTGCGTTCGGTCCGCCCGCAATCCCGGGACTCGGAAGCGGATCCGGGTTCACCATGCTCATTCAGGACAGGGGGGGGAACTCACCGGAGTATCTGGCACAGAATACGTTTGCCTTCATCCAGGCCGCATCTCAGCGGGAAGAGGTGGGTGCGATTTTCACGACCTTCCGGGCGGGGGTGCCCCAGAAATTCATGGATATCGACAGGGACAAGGCTCTGAAAGCGGGGGTTCCCCTGAATGCCATTTATTCGACCGTCGGAGCGTTCCTCGGGGGTTCGTATGTCAATGACTTCAACCGTTTCGGCAGACTCTACAAGGCGTACATACAGGCGGAACCGGAATACCGGTTGAGCGAAGAGGGGCTCAATCTCTTTTTTATCAACAACACACGGGGTGAGAGTGTACCACTGTCCGCTTTTGTGAATGTCAGCGAGGCGGCAGGGCCCGACTACACGAACCGCTTTAATCTCTACAGAGCCATTGAATTGACAGGCGGACCGGCAGAGGGGTACAGCTCAGCTCAGGTCCTTGACGCTCTCGAGGAAGTGGCGGCGCAGTCGCTCCCGGCCGACATGAAATACGAATGGAGCAACATGTCCTATCAGGAGAAAAAGGCTTCCGGTTCCGCGTCCGTCGTCTTTCTGTTCTCACTCATTTTTGTATTCCTGATCCTCGCGGCGCAGTATGAAAGCTGGTCCCTGCCGTTCAGTATTCTCCTTGGGACTCCGTTTGCGATTCTGGGGGCTCTGACCGCTCTGCTGGTTTCCCGCTTGTTCAGCGCGAGTTTCGAGAACAATGTGTTCGCACAGATTTCCCTGGTCATGCTGATCGCGATGGCTGCCAAGAACGCAATTCTGATTGTAGAGTTCGCGAAGATCAAGTTCGATGAGGGGATGTCCCTGTTCGATGCCGCAATCGAATCGGCCAAGCTCCGGTTCAGACCGATCCTGATGACGGCATTCTCGTTTATTCTGGGTGTCCTGCCCCTGGTTCTTGCCTCGGGCGCCGGATCGGAGGCGCGCGTGGTCATGGGGATGGCACTGCTCGGCGGAATGTCACTGGCAACTCTCCTTGGAGTGTTCTTCTATCCTATGTTGTTCGTCTTCATCGGCAAGGTCGGCCGCTACGAGGAAGCCCGAACTGCAGCCACCCGCTCAGGAAGCAAGAAACAATGAATCCTGGACGTCACATACGGTTCGTTCTGATCGGGATGATATTCTTCCCTGCGGCATGCGCCATCGGGCCGGATTATCAGAGGCCTGAACTTGAGACCCCCCAGCAATACAGGACAGATTCGACCATCGTGTTTGCGGATTCCAGCATCGCCGATTCCCTTTTGAACCTCAAGTGGTGGGACCTCTTCGGCGATCCCGTGCTCGATACACTTGTGAGGATCGCGCTCGATGAAAACAAGGATGTCCTGATCGCTGCGAGCAGGATTGAGGAAGCCCGGGCCACCTACGGGTTCACGAAGGCGGATATCTTCCCCAGGCTCGATATCTCGGCCGGTGCTTCCCGGGGCGACTTCGTGTTTGGTAACAAAGCTGAGTCTCTCACCAACAACTTCTTCATTGCACCGACCCTTTCCTGGGAAATCGATTTCTGGGGCAAATTCCGGCGGGCCAACGAGTCGGCCAGGGCGGACCTCCTGGCGTCGATGTCGTCTCTCAGGACGATTCAGCTGAGCCTGATCTCGGAAGTTGTCGGTTCCTATTTCTTCCTGCTCGATTACAAGCGCCGCCTGGAGATATCAGAGCGAACCCTCGAATCACGGATCGTGAGTCTGGATATCATTCAAAAGCGGTTCGACAAAGGGATCATACCTGAGATCGACCTGAACCAGGCCCAGATTCAGAAGGAGATTGCAGAGGGAGCGATTCCCCTGCACAGGAGGCTCGTTTCGCAAACCGAGAACTCACTCAGCATTCTCCTGGGGAGGCTGCCATCTTCTGTCCCGGTTGCCTCTGAGATCGATCAGCTCAAAGTCCCGGAGATTCCCATGGGGATACCGGCCACGATCCTGGAGCGGAGGCCCGATATCGCCGAGGCGGAATTCCGTGTCATGTCGCAAAATGCGAAAATCGGAGTCGCGCAGGCGATGCGGCTTCCGTCCATCAGTTTGACAGGGATCTTCGGGTTTGCAAGCGGCGACCTGTCGAATCTCATCTCAGACGGGGCAGCCTGGTCGCTCGGCGGTGATCTGTTCGGTCCGATCTTCAATTTCGGGAAGAACATCGCCCGGGTCGAGATCGAGGAAGAGCGGACGAAACAGACGTTGTATCTCTACGAGAAAACAGTGTTGCTTGCCTTTGCTGACGTCGAGGACGCGCTGACGGAGGTGAAAACCTATGGGGAGCAGCTGAGCTCAGTAGAGAGGAAGCTGGTTGCCGCGCGGAACGCGGCATATCTTTCGAGGGAACGGTACGACAAGGGTGTGACGAGCTATCTGGAGGTACTTGATACGGAACGTTCCCTGTTTTCGATCGAGCTGGAACTTTCCGAGGTAAACCAGCAATATCACAACGCGTATGTCAGGCTCTACAAAGCGCTCGGCGGGGGATGGCTCTCTGAAGAAGAGATGGAGGAAGCGGCCCGGCGAGAGGAATAAGGAATAAGTTGTCAGTGTTCAGTTGACAGTTTTCAGTTGTCAGTTCCAGTCGTCAGTTGTCATGAATCGGCTTCCCAATTGTTTCACTCATGACCCGCGCTGTCTCCCCATAGCTCTTCCAGCCTCGCATCCCGCCCGCAACCCTTCCGGTAGGAATAATACCGTGTTGGATTCTTCTTGTAGAAGTCCTGGTGATAATCTTCGGCAGGGTAGAACGCTGTAAACGGGACGATCTGGGTGACGATCTTCCCTTTAAACCGCTCCTGTTTCTCGATGATCTTCCTTGTGTCCCAGGCCAGGTC
>JAOUDE010000136.1 GCA_029859455.1 Ignavibacteria bacterium
GGAACCTTCACCAACGTGGCTGCGGCCGCAGGAGTCGAGCGGTCGGTTCTTCCGGGTAACATGGCCTCGGTCACCTGGGGAACGGTCTTCTTCGATTACAACAACGATCAGTTCCTTGATCTCTTCTTTGCAGCAGGACCGATCTCGACACCGACGCTCTACCAACCCGATGCATTCTTCGAGAATAACGAGGATGGGACCTTCACCGACATCTCCGAGGCCGCGGGATTGAACGATCCGAGGATGGCACGATGCTCCTCCATTGCCGACTTCGACGGCGATGGTTTCATGGATCTTTTTGTCGGCCGATACGGGATGGCGCCTTCCCTGTACCGGAACGAAGCGTTCGATCTTGGCAATACGTATCAGTGGCTCACTGTGACGGTAGAGGGAACAATCAGCAACAGAGATGGAATCGGCGCCCGCGTCATTCTTGAAACACCGGACGGCGTTTCTCAGATCAGAGAGATGACGAGCGGACCAACATACGGTGGCGGCGATCAGCGCATTGCACTGTTCGGGATGAGAAACAACTTGGAAGGAACCCTGACCGTGAGGTGGCCAACCGGAAGCGAACAGGTGATCGGCACCGTCGCCAGCGGACAGACCATTCATGTCATCGAGGAAGAGGATGATCCAGGTCCCTGGCTGACAGAGATTCCGGACCAGAAGATTAACCAGACCCAGCCCGCGTTTCTACCGATCGTTCTGGATCAGTATATCAATCATCCGGTCCAACCCGATTCACTTATTGCCTGGTCCATTTCAGGTGAGGACCATATCCTCATCACGATCGATTCAGGCAGAGTCGCCCTCGCAACAAGGATTGACAGTTCATGGATCGGCGCTGACACCGTTTCGTTCATGGCGACTGACACGGCCGGCGTTTCATATTCAGAAGATGTCGTCTTCATATCATCGCTCGAGTACCGGATGAACATAGGCGGAGATTCCGTGACCACGAACGACGGGAGGTTCTTCCAGGCTGAGGAGGAATATACCGGGGGAGGCTTCGGCATTGTCGGCGGGACCTCACGAGTTTACTCGGTTGGCATTTCAAGCACAGAGGACGACATCCTGTACCAGACGGTCCGGCAGGGACTGTCCGGGTTCGAATTGACCCTTGATAGCATCCCGAACGGGACATACGATGTGACCCTTCACTTCATTGAGCCGCTCCGGACACGATCGGGCACCCGGATCCTGGATGTGATCGCTGAGGATGTGCTGGTCCTCGATGACTTCAACGTATTCGCGAAGGCGGGAGGCATCTTCAAGGCAACCAGCGAACTCGTTTCGGCAACCGTTGTCGACAGCCAGCTGAATATCAGCCTCCTTCCTTCCAACGGGAAATCGATCCTTGTTTGTGCGATCGAGATTCAGTTCATGGGGCAGCAATCGGCTGAGTTCGGGCGGAACGGACTTGTCGCATCGGCCGTTACCACAACAACGGAACTCCCTTCGGAGTTCATGCTCCATCAGAACTATCCGAACCCGTTCAATCCGTCGACAACGATTCGATACGATGTGACGAAAGCGGGCAGTGTCCATCTTTCGATCTACGACATGCTGGGCCGTCACGTCGCGACGATTCTTGACCAGACATCACCGGCAGGCCGGCACACGGCTGTATGGAACGGGACCGATCATTCCGGCCGACCGGTTTCCAGCGGGGTGTATTTCTACCGCCTGAGGACGCCGGAAGGCGTTGCCATGCGAAGGATGATTCTGGCCAAATAGCGGTCGGTGCCCCCTTGCAAGCCGATTTCGATTTTCGTATTTTACAGGTTCGGTTCGTTGTTCCGAACCTGGATGTCGCTTCCAGTTCTTTCAACTTCTGTTTCACCATCCAGAACGCACTGTGGAATTTGTGCAGACTGAGCCGAGGGAAACCAGTGCACGCAGGCGAAATTCCTCATTCCCAGAGGTGAAAACGCCTCTTGTCGCCGATATCCGCTTCTCAGGTGTGCAAATCCAGGGGCAAAGGCTGATGCCGGTTCTGGCATAGTTCGTGTGCCTCGTCACACGCGGGAACCATGCGAATCACGTTATTGTCACATGATCCCCTGAAGTGGTTCCGGATCTTCCCATCCCTGTCCGGTTGACCGGCGGTGAATCGGGTGCACGATGATGATTATCAAATCACGGAGAACGTACAGATGATGTTGCGCGCCATCTTTTTACATATCGGGATCCTTCTCAGTTTCGGATCCTTCGCACAATCCCAGGTTGTCATCAACGAGATCATGTATGATCCCGAAGGGGCTGATGATGAGTTCGGTGAATGGGTCGAGTTGTACAACCCCGGTGAGACAGACATCGACATCGAGGGATGGGTGATCCACTGTCACGGGGGTTTTGTCCACACGATCGAAAACGGCGCCCCCCTCCTCGTTCCGGCCGGAGGTTATCTCCTCGTGGGCAGAAGTATGGACACAGGTCTGAACGGAAATGTGAATGTCGCCTACGCCTACGGAAACGACATCCCGCTCGGCGGCGGAGATGCGTTCTGGCTCGTGAATGGCAGCTATCCCTCTGTCGACAGCGTTAATTTCGGTGGCGTGGGTTTCCCGACCGGCAATGGGGTATCGCTCGAACTCTTCAACCCGACGATGCCGAACAATACGGCGAGCAGCTGGTCCACCTCGAGGAGTCAGTGGGCGGGAGCGGACTTTGGTACTCCGGGAGAGCAGAATTCGATCTACTCTTCCGTTAGACCGGGAGATGTCGTTATCACAGAAATCATGAGCAATACTCTCGCCGTAGGGGATATTTTCGGCGAATGGTTCGAGGTTTATAATAGAAGCGAGAACGACGTCGATCTCAACGGGGTCACGTTTTATGACCTGAGTGTGGATTCATTCACCGTCGCAGGCGCGCTCGTTATTCCGCCAGGTGAGTTTGCGGTCTTTACGGTCAATGCTGACTCAGCGACCAATGGTGGACTTGTGCATGAGCGTCTGTATGACTGGGGATCGAATACGAATTTCCGCTTTTCGGTTGGGGACGCTGTGATCATGAGAAGCGGTATTCTCAGGATCGATTCGGTCCGGTTCGACGGCGCTACGGGGTGGCCGGAACCGGAGGGTGCGTCGATGGTGCTGACCAATCTGACGGTGGACAACAACCTGCCCGAGTACTGGACTGTCGCAACACTGAGGGAACCTGGCTACTCGGGAATGTCAGGCGACCTCGGTTCGCCGGGCACGCTGGGACATGACCAGTCACTGGTTGACATCACTCCGCCCTTCCTGGAGTTCGCTCGGTCTTTCAATCCGAAGCTGATTGAAGTCTTCTTCAGTGAACCGCTCGACAAAGCGACAGCTGAAAACCCTGCCAACTACCAGCTCGACGGCGATATTGGCCAGGGGCTTGACCCGAGACTCAGCGACACCGATCCGACGATGGTGCGGCTCTCCCCGGGGGAACCAATTCTGCCGTTCGTCACCTACAACCTGACGGTAGTCGGAATTGCAGACACCCTGGGCAATGCGATGAGTTCCACAGGAACACAGTTTGCGTTTTCACCCCCTGCCCTTCCGTTCGATGTCTCAGTCACGGAAATCATGCATGACCCCAGCGGGGTCCAGGATGATCAGGGCGAGTGGTTCGAAGTCTTCAACCGATCCACCAGAGATATAGAGATGTCAGGCTGGACCATTTCAGACCTGACCGGCCAGAGCTTTACCGTTACCGGCTCCGTCATGGTGCCGGCCCAGAGCTATGCAGTCTTTACTGTCAACAGCGACAGTGCGACCAACGGCGGAATGGTCGTTGCGACCGACTCATGCGGCTGTCCCTGTACGATGCTGTACGACTGGGGAACGGCAATCGATTTTTCGCTGACGGGTCAGGACGCGATCATTATCAGGAACGGTGATGTGACCATCGATTCTGTCTCCTGGGGAGGACTCGGCTGGCCGAACCCGGGGGGGGCTTCTCTTGTCCTCAAGAACTTTCCTCCGACGTGGACTCACAACGATGCCGACAACTGGTTTACCGCGACCGTGCGTGAGCCGGGCTACAACGGACCGGGAGAAAACCTCGGATCCCCGGGAACCACCGGAACGGGACAATTCCCGAATGGGGAGCTGACTTTCACCGTTACCATCCCGGCGGCGAACCTCGTCGTCCCGGCAGCAGGTGACACGTTTGACGTACGGCTCCAGTGGATCCACAACACGAACATGAATGTGTTTGTCGACTCTTACACGGAGTTGATCACCCCCGAGGGCGTTCATATTCCATTGCTTGGGCCGTTTCGAATCATGGTGCCTGCGAACTCTGTTCTCAACCGGTGGCCCCGCGTATCCATCGCGGCCAGCTACCCGGCAGGCATATATACGGTCAACGCGGTTCTTTCATCGGATGGGATGTTCCCCGCCGATACTATCCGGTTTGCCAGCGGGACGTTTCAAAAGGTAGCATCGGCAAACCTTACAACCGGCCTGGAGAGCAACGAAGATGGACTTCCTGCTCAAACATATCTCAGCCAGAACTATCCGAACCCGTTCAACCCTTCGACGGAAATCCGCTACGGTCTGAGAGAGGATGCCTGGACGACACTGAAGGTGTATAACAGTCTCGGACAGGAGGTGATCACTCTGGTGAATGAACTGCAGGCGGCGGGCCATCGGAGCGTCACATGGAACGGCAAAAACGGAGCGCGCGCGCAGGTCGCGACCGGGATCTATATCTACCGGCTGACCGCTGGTCAGTTTGTGGAAACGCGAAAATTCATCCTGATGAAGTAGTACCATCCTCCGGAGGGTTCGTTGCAACGGGCCCTCCGGGTTGTCGCACCTCCCCTTATCTACAGCAATAACCTTTCATCCTGCATCAATTCACTCAGTTTTGCTCCTATGGTGTGCGTTCACGCATGAGGAGTCACGCTGCCGACAAAACCTGTTTGAGCGGAGTCACATAAAACCCGAATCACAATCTTTTTTTTGCGTCGCCACCACCAGGCACTTGATCTTAACGGATGGAAAGTAGTATGTTGTAAATGAATGAACAACCATCACCTGTGCACTCCTCATCCTCCTCGGATGATCACAGGCGGGGAAAGCTCATCGGTTTCGACGTTTACTAAATTTCTTTTAAGCTCAATCAGGGAGGTTCCATGCTTGACCGTTCCCATTGGCGCACTGCCATTGTTCTCCTCAGCTCGATCATCCTTCTTTCACTGACACTCAACAATCTGGGCTACGCCGGAGAAGAAATCGATACACGACGTTGGTCGATCAGTTACTGGCAGTCGCTTACGGAGCGGGGCCTGGTTCCAGTCAACGACATTGCTCCGACACCGCCTGCGATCTACACTGAGTCGTCAGTCCCCGATGGTCCGGATGTCGCAGTCATCAACGCCGGCAACACCACACAAAGCGAGACATCCATTTTCGTTTCGCCCCTCGACAACAACGTCGTCCTGAACTCAAACAACTCCACAAACTGGACCGGCAGTACAGTGACAACGCTGTATGGGACGAGCCATTTTCATTCGAATGATGGCGGTCTTACATGGCCGGCACCGAGCTCCGTCAACGGACCGGCCGGGAGCAACTACGGGGATCCCGCCGCGGTGATCGGACTCGGCGGACGGCAATACATCGGCTATATCAGTTTGAGTTTCGGTATGGGGGTTGCATATTCGACCAACAGCGGAAGCAATTGGACCGGTGTGAACCTTCCTGCCGGCGGCTCGCTCGACAAGAACCACCTCTGGATCGACAACTCACCAACAAGTCCCTATGAGGGCTATGTCTACAACACCTGGACTCAGTTCAGCAGCCCGTACGGAGCAATCGAAGTGATGCGATCTACGAACGATGGTGTAAGCTGGACAAGTGAAGTGGCGATCAGTGGTGCGGTCAGCGCCGGAAGCCACAACCAGGGAGTGAACCTCCAGACGGGTCCGAACGGGGAAGTGTATGCCTGCTGGGCGGTTTACGATCAGTGGGCTTCGAACCAGTATGCAGAGGATGATATCGGTTTTTGTTGGTCGACCAACGGCGGTGCTTCATGGCAGACAGCATATCGAATCCCGATCCCCGGAAACGGGAACATCAAAGGTATCCGGGGCGAAGGGACGAACCTCAGCGGATCGTTCCCTGTACGCCTCGCAACGTTCCCGGTTATGGCAACCGATATCAGCGGCGGGCCCTACAACGGGAGAACCTATATCGTATGGACCAACATCGGCGTTCCCGGCACCAACACCGGGACAAACTGGGATGTGTACATGACCTATTCCGATGATCCGGGAAACTCGGCATCCTGGTCAACACCTGCGAAGGTCAACGGAAGCACCGGAACGAGCCGAAGAACGTACTACCCCTGGATTACCTGTGATCCGGAAACTGGAGACATCAGTGTGGCATACTACGATAACAGGAATGACCCTTCACCCGGCAGCAGCCACCAGATCGAGGTCTGGGTCAACAACTCAACCGATGGGGGTGCAACCTGGTCGGATGAGTTCAAAGTAAGTGACGTTCAGTTTACACCGGCCCCGATCTCCGGACTTGCATTCGGCTATATGGGAGACTACATCGGAATCAATGCAAGAGGTGGCAAAGTCTACCCGGTGTGGGCGGACAACCGGGCAGGCAATGTGCTCACGTATGTTTCCGCTTATGATCTCGAAGGAGGCACCGGCGGCGGGATCTGCGATGATATCACAACCTTCCAGGCACGCTGCAACGGCTCCGGAACCGTTCAGACCCGGGTTCTTCTCAATAACTCGACCATTCATGCCGGGGAATCGGTTGAATGGGAAATTGACGGGACCCCATATGTCGTTACCCTGGAGACAAACGGAACGCACACACGGGCCCAGCTCTCCGTACCCGGTCTGGGACCAGGGACTTATACTGT
>JAOUDE010000137.1 GCA_029859455.1 Ignavibacteria bacterium
GAAGTATCTGGGAGAGTTTCGCTTCTACCTCGGGGACACGATCGGGACGGATTTCATGTTTGCTGCCCGAGTGCGCGGAGAGATCATCAGTGGCACGTTTCCGTTTTACGAGGCGGCCTTTCTTGGCGGCGTCAGTTCGCTTCGCGGATTCCCTTCCCAGCGGTTCGCCGGCGACGCGAGCCTGCTGGGAAGTGTCGAACTCAGGTTCTCGATCGGCCGCTGGAAGATCATCGTTCCCACCGAAGTTGGACTCTTCCTGCTCGCCGATGCAGGGAGAGTGTGGGTTGATGGGGAATCCCCCGGAACCTGGCACACGGATGCGGGTGGCGGGATCTGGATCGCACCATTGAATCGCGACACGATTCTCTCGCTTTCCGTTGCGAGGTCGCGGGAGGGATTCTTCATCGGTGGTGGTATCGGGTTCGGTTTCTGATCATGAAAGGAGTATACCGTGAAGCGCGATCATCCGCTTGATTCCGAAACGTTTCCTCCGTTCGGCGGTTTCCCGATGGAAGGCCTGGCCTTTCTGAAGAAGTTGAAGCGAAACAACAACAGGCCTTGGTTTCAGAAGCACAAATCTGACTACGAGGACCTCGTCAGATTCCCGATGCAATCCCTCGTTGCGTCACTGGGCGAAGAGATGAGGTCAGATGCACCGGAGATTGAATTCAACCCCCGGCGGTCCATCTTCAGAATCTACCGCGATGTCCGCTTCAGCAAGAATAAAGTCCCTTACAAGACGAATATCGGGGCGGCGTTTCCTGTCCGGGGAAGGAAGGGCCCGACGGAATCACCCGGGCTCTATCTCCACATCGAACCAGGCCAGATCTTCATCGGGGGAGGTGTTTATATGCCGACGGGGCCGCAGCTGAAAGCGATCCGGAAGAAGATCGCCGCCGATCCTTCCTCGTTCTACGACGTTATCAAAGATCCCGGATTTCGACGGATGTTCGGAGGAATTCAGGGGGAGAAACTGACTAAGGCGCCGCTTGGCTACCCAAAGGATCATCCGATGATCGAGCACCTCCGACATAAGCAGTTTTATGTCGGCCTCATACTCGCCGAGCAGGAATGCCTGAAGCCAGGTTTCCTGATGAAAGTGACGAAGGGATTCAGGACTGCGATGCCGCTGGTGAGATGGCTCGCGGATATCCGTTAGGATCGGAGATCCATGGCTGCGACAGGCGATCGAATGTCAGTCTCCAGGTTGACCGGGCTGGTACTCGGTCCGATTCTCTTTCTTATCGTTGCGTTCGTACTGCCGCCGGAGGTTTTTCGTACGAGCGCGGAAGAACTTCTCAACGGAAGGGGAGACCCTGATGATCTCCTCCTGCTGACCAGGTCGATGAGCATCATCCTCGGACTCCTTGTTCTCATGGTGACCTGGTGGCTCACCGAGGCGATTCCGCTCCCCGCAACAGCGCTTCTCCCCCCGGTGGTTCTTCCCTGGATGGAATGTTATGGCGTCGGTCCGTCCGGTCTCCAGCCTTTCACCTTCAAGTCCGTTCTTGCCTCTTTCGCCAGTCCGGTCATTTTTCTGTTTCTGGGTGGCTTTCTTCTTGCTGCCGCGATGCGGAAATGGGGGTTGGACCGGAGGCTGACTTTCTGGCTTCTCGCCCGCGGCCGGATTGCTTCCGATACGCATTATGTTCTCCTGGGAGTAATGACGCTGACCGCGTTCCTGTCGATGTGGATATCGAATACCGCCACCGCAGCGCTGATGCTTCCTGTCGGACTGGCGATTGTTGAAAAAACCGGCACCGGAGGGAATGAGAACTTCTCCAAAGCAATGATGCTGGCGATCGCCTGGTCGGCCTCGGTCGGGGGCCTGGGGACCATCATAGGATCTCCTCCCAACGCAATCGCCATCGGTATCCTCGATACGGCCCTCGCGCACACCCAGGGGTACAGTGGCATCACGTTTGTTGGCTGGATGATGATAGGGGTTCCGATCGTTATCATTTTTATCCCCGTGATCTGGCGCGTGCTGTTATTTTTTTTCCCGCCCGAACGCCGGTTGATCGAAGGCGCAGGCAGGCAGTTTCAGAAGGAACACCGCGCGCTGGGATCCTGGTCGAGCGGCGAACGGCTGACAGGTATGGTATTTCTTCTTGCGGTTGTTCTCTGGGTCAGCAATCCTTTCTGGGATGCGATACTCCCTGGTTCGATGGCGGACACGCTTGGCGGCGTTGATGAGTTCGTGATCGGCCTGTTCGCCGGCCTGGTGCTGTTTGTCATTCCTGTCCGCCTCAGGAATCCTGAAGGAGTACTGACATGGCACGATACGCGATGGGTCGACTGGGGAGTTCTGATTCTGTTCGGGGGCGGGATCGCACTGTCCGATGCCTTGTTTCAGACCGGCGTGGCAGGGTGGATTGCCCGGAATGTGATCGACATGGTCGGCTTCCAGTCGATCGTCGTTCTGGTTCTGGTTGTGATCCTTCTTGTCGACTTCCTGACCGAGATTGCGTCGAACACCGCGGTCACGACAATGATCGTCCCCGTGGTGATTTCAGTCGCCATCGCCACCGGGGTCGACCCGGTGACGCTTTCGATCGCCGCGGCGCTCGCCGCATCGATGGCATTCATGCTGCCCGTTGCCACTCCCCCCAATGCTCTGGTATACGGCACAGGAAAGGTGACGCTGAGAGATATGGTCCGTGCCGGGTTTCTCCTGGACGTGATCGGGTGGATATGTGTCTTCGTTGTACTCTGGTTCTTCGGCTCGGTCGTTTTCGGTATCGTGACGTTCTGACCGCAGAGAACAATAATCTTGTGAGGAGGTTCATCGATGAAGCTTGTCTGTCGCTCCTATCAGGATAAGATTCCGCTTCGGTACGCTCATCTCACGGTTCAGGGAGGGAAGAACATCTCACCGGCGTTTACGTGGACCGATCCGCCGCATGAGACAAAATCGTTTGTGTTCTCCATCGTTGATCCCCATCCGGTTGCCGACAACTGGGTGCACTGGCTGGTGGTCAACATTCCTTTCAACATCCGTGAATTGAAAGAGGGGGCATCACGTCACCCTTTGCTTCCGGCCGCCGCTGTTGAATTATACAACTCGTACGGTGAGAAGGGTTACGGGGGGCCGGCGCCTCCTCCGGGATCGGGGCCGCACCCTTATGTTGCAACGCTGTATGCGCTCGGTGTTGAAACGATCAAACCCGGGAGGGATTCGCTGCTTAATCAGGTTCTCCGGACCATCGATGGAACAATACTTGCGGAAACATCGGTGACAGGATTCTACGAACGCTGAGCCGGCCCGGGTCCGAGCCTCTACAAAGCGTCAACCATCGAACGGACCTTCCGGGCGATGGCGGGGGAGGATGTAAGCCCCGGTGAATCGATCCCGATCAGATTGATGAAACCGTTCAGGCCCTTGTCAACCTCGTGTCGGATGACGAAATCCTTTGCGTTCTCGTCCGGTTTCTGAAGTTTGGCCCGGATTCCGCTTTGATCCGGGAAGAGATCTTCGTCCTTGATCGAAGGAACAATCCTGCGTACCGCATTCCCAAATTCATTCAGTCGACCCGCGTCAACCTTGTAGTCCTGTTCACGGCCGGCCAGATACTCCACATCAGGTCCGAAGCGGAGTCCGCCGCCGAGGTCCACAACCGCGTGGACGCCGAGTGAGTCACGGCTCGGTATCGGGTAGACCAACCGGCTGATGATTCCCCGCTTCGTGCCTCGTACTCCGAAATAGCTTCCTTTGACCCAGGAGAGTGTATAACCTGCCTTGACAGTGTCGATGCCTGCCATTCCTGCAATGATGTCGGCGTCGAGCCCCGCAGCATTGATGACAATCTCAGAGTCGAGGCTGGTCCTGTTGCCGTGGTCATCGACTGTGAGGCGGTACGAGCCGTCATATCGGTCAATGCCGGTGACCGCACACCCGGTCTGGATAACGGCATCCTGTGCAAGCGCTCTGTGGCGGAAACAGTCCATCAGCCCGTGCGCGCTGATGATCCCGGTCGATTCTGACAGGATGCCGCCGACCGTTCGGATAGACGGCTCGAGGCGGGCGACAACCTCTGCCGTGAGCAACGTCAGGTCGACTCCGTTTGCCTTTCCATGGTCGTACAGTTGCTCCAGTGTCCCAACCTCATCCTCCTCTGTTGCCGTAATGACTTTCCCGATCCGCCTGTAAGGAATCCGGTGCTGTTCGCAGAGGCTGTACAACAGTTGACGGCCCTCCACGCACAGGCTTGCTTTCAGCGATCCATGAGGGTAGTAGATGCCGGCATGGATCACCTCGCTGTTTCTGCTTGAGGCCTCCCGGCCGCAGGCGGAATGCCGCTCGAGGAGCACAGTTGGTGAATGCGTGGTCGACAGCTCGGCGGCAATTGCCAGTCCGACCACTCCTCCTCCGATGATTGTTACCGCCGCGTCCGCCAATGTGTCACTCTGTCGGAGTAGGATTTTCGATCACGACCCAGCTTGGATCCGGCCTGAGGCCGGCCTGCCGGAAAAAGGCGTCCGGACCGGTGGTCGATGCGATCAGAACTCTCATCCCAGTGGAATAACGAAAAAGGGGGAGATCGTAAATGCTGTCGCTGATCACAATGTGAGGGGGTGGGATTCCCTTCGCCTTGAGAAGCTCAATCTTCCCGTGACCGACCGGGATCGGGTGAAGAGCTCTGGGAAGACTCAGCTCTCCTGATCGAAGGAGTTCAATTCCCGCAATCCTCTCATGGCTGACCGGAAGCCGCTTGCACACTTCTCTGACACTCCACACGTTGCTGCCTGATACGACCCAGATCTGGAATTCCGCAGCTTGCAGTCTGTTTAAGAGTTCGACAGTTTCGCGGATGAAGCGAATTCCATGGGGGAGGACGAAGCGACCGAGCAGACTCCCTCTTCGCGGAGAGGTCAATTCCGTGTTCAGTGTGTCTCTTGCGATCTCCGCAATCTCGGCTTGTGTGAAACCGGCCAGGAGTCTGACAATGTCGCTGCATGCCTTTTCGGTTTCACCTGCCTTCAACTGGCCGAAGTACCAGTCGAGGAGATGATTGGCGAAGGTCACCAGCCGCCCATCATTCATCCCCTCGTCGGGCGGAGTCTGCACGAGGGACCGGAAAACCTGGTCCAGTTCCTGCCGTTCCGGATAGTCAGGCCAGAGGCGTGCAGGGGATTCACGGAAGAGAAACCGCTGGATCTGAAAGTAGAACATCGCTTCTCCGATATCCCCTCTGATGATTGTCCCGTCGCAATCGACAACGGCGACCGGAGGTGTCTCGTGATCGGACACGAGGGCGTTCGCAAGGAACTCATCAATCGAAGAAGGAAGTCTCATCAGAATCTCATAAGATACCAAGAGAGCTCCCGATCGGCAAGATTGTCGGGACCGGCTTGCATGCCCGGGGTTCCGGATCGGGGAAATCCGTGATCGGCCGCCTCTTTTGCAACTCAGGCACCAAACCTCTATATTTGGTCTGTCCGTTCCGACCCGTGACCACCTCCGTGTACGGTCGGCCGGACATTTTTTTTGAGGAGTTTTGTGAAGAATCCGCACATATGAGTCAGATTCGTAATTTTTGCATCATTGCCCACATCGACCATGGTAAATCCACACTGGCGGATTGCCTCCTGGAACAGACCGGTACGATCACCCAGCGTGAAAAGAAGTACAATCAGGTCCTGGACGACATGGCGCTGGAGCAGGAGAGGGGAATCACCATAAAGCTCCATGCGGTCCAGATGAGATACAGGGCGCGCGACAAGAAGGAGTATGTCCTGAACCTGATCGACACGCCGGGGCACGTCGATTTCTCCTATGAAGTGTCCCGTTCGCTTGCCGCATGCGAAGGTGCGATTCTGGTTGTCGATGCTTCGCAGGGAGTTGAAGCCCAGACGATCAGCAATGCATATCTCGCGATCGAAGCCGGCCTCGACATCATTCCGTTTATCAACAAGGTCGATCTCCCGGGAGCCTCCGTTGACGCCGTCCGCCTCCAGATGAAGGAACTGATCGGCTGTTCCGATGAAGAGATCCTTCTCGGCAGTGCGAAAACGAACCTTGGTGTGGATGAGGTCCTGGAAGCTGTGGTGAAAAGAATACGCCCTCCCGCGACGGAGACCGAAGTGCCGCTCCGCGCACTGATTTTCGATTCGATGTTTGACAGTTACAGGGGTTCGGTTGTCTATCTCCGGGTCGTAGAAGGAATTCTCCGCGAGAAGGAACAGGTTCGCTTCTTCCACAACGGAAAGACATTCGAAGCGGAGGAGGTTGGGACGCTCGAGCTGAAGCGAAAGCGGTGTGGGGAGCTGAAAGCGGGTAATGTCGGGTATCTCATCGCGGGCGTCAGGGATGTCCATGAGACGAAGGTCGGAGACACGGTCACCTCTTCGAAGAATCCGTCACCCACACCCCTTCCCGGTTACAAAGAAGTGAAGCCGATGGTCTTCAGCGGTGTGTATCCCACTGTTGCCGATGACTTTGAAGACCTCCGTACGGCGATCAACAAGCTCCGGCTGAATGACTCATCTCTCGTCTTTGAGCCTGAGACTTCCACCGCTCTCGGGTTCGGATTTCGTTGCGGGTACCTGGGCCTTCTCCACATGGAAATCATCCAGGAGCGTCTCGAGCGTGAGTATGATCAGAGCATCATCAACACGGTTCCCAACGTTGAATATCGGGTGACGAAGAAGGATGGGGAAGTGGTGTTTGTCGACAACCCGTCATTCATGCCTCAGCCGGGGCAGATCGAGACGGTCGAAGAGCCTTTCATCCGCGCGCAGATCATCGTCCCGACCGAATACCTCGGC
>JAOUDE010000138.1 GCA_029859455.1 Ignavibacteria bacterium
CGCATCCTCGGCGATCTCGGTGGAATCCTGGAAGAGGACCTCATCGAGAAGCGCTTCTACCGCCAGCCTTTTGCGGACGGAGGCCAGCTGATCAGCGACTTTCTCTGACTTGTCGAGTTCGCGTCGGAGCGCTTCCTGGAACAGAAGCTCCGAAGAAACCCACTGGTTGATGTACTGGAGCGACATGGACGAGGAGTCCGCACCATGCCCCTTCTCCCCGGGGAGTTCATCGTACGTGAGCACCGATGTGCCGACTCGCGCAACGAAGTCACCCTGGCCCGCCCGGCGCTCACATCCGGATGCGGAAAAAGCGACCAGTCCGGCTGCCAAACAGATCGCAAACCGGGTGGTTAGAGTACTCCCTAACGCCATCTCTTGATTCAACAAGAATCCTCCAGCAGACATCATCCCTTCCTTGCCCGATTCAGTCGGCCGGTGCGAATGCCTTCGAGAGCACCTCTTTGTGCTGAACAACCGGATACCGTTCCCTCAGGCCGCGAAGCCACTCTTTCTCAAGGCGTTGTGATTCATATTCCTGGAAAGAGCTGGAGACCTCCGTTCCGGCTTCCTCAAAGGTCTTTTGCCGTGCGGGTTCCTTCCCGAGAAGCATCACGAGCGACGATCCATTCTTGTAGCGGAACGGCTCGGAAATGGCTCCCGGCGACAGGAACGAAGCCTGCTTACTGCGAGCATCCTCTTCAACAGGCATCGTAAGAGTGTCCACCGTTCCCACGATTGCATCCTGTCTGCCGACGATATCGATATCCACCTCTTCGTTTAGCCCTACTCTCTCGGGACCGACCACATTGGGACGGATCGGCCGGACGAATGTCGCAATCCGGTCTTCAGGGATGCTGAGCCTCAACGAAAGCTGTTTCTTGATCCTCTCCACGCGCTGTTCAGCGAGCGGAAAATTTGCCGGATCTCCCGTCAAAACCGGGGCGATCGGTGCATGACCGTGTCCTTCATGGTCATCATGTCCGCTTCCGGTATCAGGGTGAGCGATGACATGGACGCGCAGCCTCGGGTCGGAGAGGACGTCCCCGGCAACAGCCTTCATGTCGTCCAGCGAGACCTGGGAGAATCTGACAGATCCGGGCTGGAATTGAATTTTGTAATTTCCGGGGCGGTTCATCCGCGCGTCATCCTGGGAGGCAATCGACGCAAAGGTCTCTCCTGCCGCGACACGATCCTTGATCGACCGGGCGATGGAGTCGCTGGTTGCCCGGATCTCAACAAACCGGACCCTCTCAGGAAACCAGTACTGATCTGAACTCTGTCTGTAGTATGCCTGAAGGGCTGAGTCTGTCACGGTGACCTTGCTCCAGACGCGCTCCTGCTCTATCTGATAGAGAAGTATCCCGTCCATGTATTCCTTCATAAGGGCTGAGAACTCCGGGTAGTCATCACCCATTGTCTCCGCCTTTGCCTGAAACACCATCTGCTCAGCGATCTTGTCGACCGCCTCTCTGAACCTGGAAGGCCGGAGAACGGTGTTGCTCAGGTCGGTTCGTTTCTTGAGCATGCGCACCGTGCTGTCGACCGTGACCGAGCCGGAATTGAAATAGACGAGAGGAGTGTTGAGGATTTCCTGCGATAGGGAGTCAGCCCACCGCGCATATTTCAGGGAGCGCATCGTATCGAGCTCGGAGATAAACCGCATCAGAGCGAGCTCATCGAGACGGAACCCCGTCTCTTTCCGGAGTGCATCGAGATATTGACGCTTGTCTTCCTCGAGCCTTGTCTGTTCGTACAGCTTCCGGATTTCCGGCTCCGCTTCCTCGAAGGTCTTTGCCGGTCGGTTGTCGGTACAAAGGATGATGTGGTAGCCGTATCGTGACCGGATCACACCCGAGATCTCACCCGGCGAAAGCTTAAAGGCCTGCTCATCAAACTCCGGCACCCATCGGCGACGTGCGAACCAGCCAAGATCTCCACCGTTCGGTGACGAGCCTGGATCCTCGGAATAGCGCCGTGCGAAATCGGCAAAATCGCCTCCCGCTTTGATGCTGTCCAGAATCATCGAGAGGTGCTCGTATGCCTTCGTCGTATCGTCGGGTGAAGGCTCCGGGCCGGAAAAGCGCACCATGATATGGCTGCATCGCAGTTCGCCGGACGACGGCTTCTTGTCTGTGAGCTTGATGATGTGGAGTCCGAACTGTGTCCGCACGGGATCCGGAAGGAGTTCCCCCGGATTCATCCCCTGCACTGCTTCTTCAAAAGGGCGGACCATCTGACCGGAAGTGAAATAGTACAGGTCACCCCGGTTCTGTTGGACGCTGGGATCAACGGAAGCATTGACGGCGAGCCTGCCGAAATCTTCGCCGTCCTGAAGACGCTTGATAAGTTCGTATGCCTTTGTGTATGCACCCGCGGAATCCTCTTCGGAATATGAAAGGAGGATGTGACTTGCCCGGTATTCGGTCTGGCGTTCATCGTACAGTCCCCGGATGCCCGGTCGGGTCACGTCGCGGTCAATGAGGTATGAGGTAGCGAGGCTTCCCTGGTACAGGTTCATCTCACCTCTTACTTCAGGGTCGTTCTCCAGTCCTGTTGCATAGGCATCGGCCAGTTTCAGCCGGAAGTTTGTGAGAAGGTCGAGAAAACGCTCCCGCTCTTCCATCGTGGATTCCCTCGCAGCTTCCAGGCTACTGCTGGTCTTCAGGAACATGGTCTCATATTCGCCAAGTGAGATTTCTTCATCACCAATGGATGCCACAACAGCATCCTGCTGGGAAAGCGATGTCGCCGGAACCGAAACGAATAAGAAGAGGCCCACCAGGCCGGGGATCAGTCGATGCAGGATTGACATAGGTTTCTCAAACTCCTTTTTGCGGTGGCAGTGACACATTACATTCGGGGTAAGTCAGAAAAAGTAAAGAAATGCGCCCTGAAAATCAAGAAAACCGGGGTCGGAAAGCCCGTTTTCCGGGAGTTTCCACGGCCGGATGACCGAAGTCACAGACAACCACCCCCCCTTTGTGTTTATTGATAACCCCCCTTTGAACATCCCCCGACAAGACAGTTTTCCTTGAACAGACCAGATGGTGTCCGATGAATGCGAACAGCCACGCCAAACGGATTATTCTGAATCACCCGCTCCCGCGGCTCGGTCAGTTTATCAAGACACACTCGCTCTTTCTGCCGGACGCGTTCCGGGCTTACCGGATTCAATCGGTTATTGCGGCAGAGCTCGGCAGAGAAGAGCTGCGGTCCATGAGGGCCAAATGGGAGCCACAGCTTCCCCCCATCCAGCGGGGAAAGTGGATGACGGGTCGGGATATGCGTCGTGGCGTGAAACTGGCATTGTTGCTTGGCCTCGACAGGTTGCCGAGACAGGGTGTTCTCGACATCGGTTGCGGAACCGGGTTCTTCCTGCACGTCTGCAGGCAGTTCGGTCACTCGATCCTCGGCTTCGATCTTCCTCACAAAAGCATGTTCAAGGAGTGGACGGAATTCCTGAGGATCCCAAGAGTGGGGGAGAGAATCGAGGCCTTCAAGCCCCTGCCTCCGATGGGTCAGAAATTCGATCTGATCACGATGGACTCGGTGACGTTTGACCGGGACTGGTCAGGTGAGGAATGGTACTTCCTGCTGGACAACATGCGTGGTCACCTCCGACAGGATGGAAGGATCTATATCATGATGAAATATTCCGGAAAATCCCGTTTGCTCTGCAACGAGGAGATCGCCGAAATCTTCGGTAACATCCCGGGGTTCGAAACGGAGTTTCTTAACAAACGCCAGATGATCCTGACGAGAGTGGAGGAGGAAGACTGACGGCGAACGGAGGATTCTCTACCTCCGGCCGATCGCCTCTCTGAAGTCTTTCTTCAGATCATCAACATGTTCGATTCCGGTTGAGATTCTGATCATGCCGGGCGTGACGCCATGCCGTTTCAATTCCGCCGGCTTCATGTTGATGTGTGATGAGTAGACGGGAATGCTGACAAGCGTCTCCACACCGCCCAGAGACATTGCATTGACGGCGATCCGCAGAGCGTCACACACGCGAACTGCCGAACGGACACCGCCTGCTACTTCGATCGTGACCATTCCCCCGAAACCCGCCATCTGTTTTTTCGCGATCCGGTGATCCGGGTGTGACCTGAGTCCCGGATAGATAACACGTTTGACCCCCCTCATCCCTTCCAGAAACGTTGCAAGCTCAAGAGCATTTCTGTTCTGGCGCTCGACACGAAGATCGAAGGTTTTCAGGCTCCTGAGGAGAAGAAACGCGGCAAGCGGGTCTGCGCAGCCGCCAAGATGCTTGAGGACACCGTGCACGCCGGCGATGAATGTCTCCGATCCCGCCACAACCCCGGCCATGAGGTCGCTGTGTCCCCCGAGATATTTTGTTCCGCTTTCCACAACCGCATCGACACCCAGACTGAATGGGTCCTGGTTGAGCGTCGTCGCAAAAGTGTTGTCGAGCATGATGACAGGCTTTGCACCCGCCCGCCGGCCCGCGTTCCTTACGGCGGCGACCAGCTTTCTGATATCGATGACCGCAAGTGTCGGGTTTGTCGGCGTCTCGAAGTAGACGATCCGTGTTTTCCGCGTGATCATCCTTCCGATTTCAGGGACTCCCTCGTGGTCCACAAAGCGAACTCCGACACCGTGGTTCGGCAACGAATCACGAAAGAAGCGATAGGTCCCGCCATACAGGGCTGTCGTACTGACGATCTCATCTCCATCCCGTACAAGCGAAAAGATAGCGCTGGTAATGGCCGCCATTCCTGATGCAAAGACAAGTGTCTTCTCACAGCCCATAATCAGGGCGAGGCGTTCTTCCAGCTCTCGCACCGTCGGATTATGGTACCTCGTGTACACATAGACCCCGGGGTCTCCCGCGGCATACCTGACGGCATCGTCCGAGCTCTGGAAACGGTAGGTTGAGGTCTGTGCAATAGGGGTGGTGACGGGGCCCTGATACGGTGCAACATGTGACCCGTGGATCGCCCGGGTGGCGAGTCCGAGGGAGCGCGGGTTGATCGCTTTCCTGCGTGCTGACATAGGGGCTCCTTTCTTCTTCAAGAGTCGTGGCGACTGTTTTCCGGCAGCGCAGGTCGTACAAGCAGAACTTCCTCGCGCTCGATGAACACCGTGCCGGGCGGTGATCCCTTCGGCTTTCGCACATACTTCCGTTGGGTCATGGCGACCGGCACCATGCCTGCCCCCTTTAGCTTGCTGAAGTAGGCGGCGATTGCGGCGGTCTGCTGCTTGGCGTTTTTCGTCGGATCGCCACCCGCGCTGTTTGTCCGGAGCACCACGTGAGATCCTCCGGCCCCCCGGGCGTGAAACCAGAGGTCGTTCGGTTTCGCGTGTTTCATGGTCAGCTCGTCATTGGATTTGCTGTTCTTCCCCGCCCAGACCTCGAATCCTCCGTCGACGTGAAACGTCCGGAACGGGAGCTGTGCAGCGGCCTGTTGCTTCGGGTTCAGCCCAAGCTCTTCAAGTTCCTCCGCGTGGTCTGACTGAAATCGGGGAAAATCCCGATCGGAATCAAGCGCCTCCAGGTTACGACGAAGCGACCTGAGAAGAGCGGATCGCTCCTGCAGGCCGGTAAGCCGACGCTGGTTTTCCCGGTTCGCCGTGCGTGACCGTTTCGCTTTGTCGAAATACCGTTGCGCGTTGGCAGCCGGTGAAAGAACCGGCTCAAGAGGCACCATCACAGTTTCCTCACCATCGCTGAGGCCGATTTCCGTTGCACCATGAGGTATACTATGGAGGGAAGAGAGGAGAAGTTTTCCGAATCGCTCGTAGTCGGCGGCCCGGGAAGCTGTCATGAAATCGTTGTTGATCGCAGCCTCCGCACGCTCCGCTTTTGCAAGCAGAGCCTCAATCTGTCTGCTCATCAACAGGCGCGGAGATTCCTTTCCCTTCCGCGGCTTCTTCCCGGTGACGACTGAACGAATAGCATCGTTGATGTCATCATACTGCTCTCCGGTGCCAGAGCCGAATTGCCGGAGTGGAATCAGTGAGAGCGTCCTGCCGCTTTCTCCCGAGTAGACCACCGGCCTGATATTCCCGAGCTCATGATGGATTTCCTCCAGTGCCCTGACGATCTCCGCGACCTTATCTCTTCCGACCTCACGCCATACGGTCGCCGGGGAAACGGTGGCGCGGTAGAGCGCCTCCTTGATGAGGAGGGTTCCAAGAGCCGGAAAAGAAGATTTCAACAGGGTGGCCGCACTCTCCTCGGAGGTCACGGTCAGCAGAGAGTCCGGAGTCCGCTGTGAAGGCGGCCTGCCCGCTGTGGCCGGATCACCCTTCTTTCTGAAAGATCCGACAACGACGCCGCGCGGGTCCATATGAACGACATTTGCCCTGGGTCCGAAAAACCGGGCCTGAAGCAGATCTCCCTCTTCAAGGCGGAAGTTCATTATCCGGTCACCCGGATCGATGGAGACGCCGGTCAGGATCTTCCCGTGACAGGATGGGAAGAGATCAAGGGTATTCTTCCGGGCGCGGGCAAAGCGGTGGTCCTGGAAGACTGTATTCAGGCGTGGATCGCAGGAAATGATCAGGAAGGGAGCGTTCTCGATCTGCACGCTCAGCCTCGCCCGCTCCTGGGTAAAAACAGACAGGATTCGCCTTGAACTCAGCTCTGCATTGAAACGGTCTGCCAGATGGGCGAGGGTATAGTAGTTGTTGATCATCGAGGGATATCAACAAATATATTCAAATCGCCGCTGTTTCCCAATAAGCGGTAGTCGCACTGTGGATAAGTTGTGAACAGCTGTGTGGGCAAGGTGTCAAAAAGT
>JAOUDE010000139.1 GCA_029859455.1 Ignavibacteria bacterium
CGGTTCGTTTCCTTTGCACCGACGAGGCCCAATGGCTCACCGGCAGCATCATTGAGGTAGCCGGCAGTGAAATCTGACGGACCGATATTGATTTTCTGATCCTCCGTCCGTAGTTTACAGACAACCACCTTTCAGATCAGACCCCCATGCGTGAGTATCTCAACCTTGTCGATCATGTTCTTAAGAACGGCGTCCTGAAGAAGAACAGGACCGGCGTCGACACCATCTCCTGCTTTGCCCAGAATTATTCGGTCGACCTCAGCCGCGGGTACCCCCTGATTACCACCAAGAAGGTGAACTTCAAATCGATGCTGCACGAGGTCCTCTGGTACCTCTCCGGTGAGGACCATATCAGAAACCTCCAGAAACACACAAAGATCTGGGACGCATGGGCGGACGAGAAGGGGAATCTGGATACGGCGTACGGCCGCTACTGGAGACGCTTTCCGAGTGCACGGTGGAACGATGAGACCGGCAGATATGATGTTGTGGAGATCGATCAGATCGGGGCGGTCGTCGAAACACTCAAGACTGATCCTTCCTCCCGGCGGATGGTGGTCACAGCCTGGGAACCAGGGAACGCGCTGAGCAGCAAGCTTCCGCCCTGCCATTACACCTTCGCCTTCAATGTTCAGGACCGGCTGCTGAACTGTCACCTGACGCAACGGTCCGGTGATATCGCCCTCGGAATCCCTTTCAATCTGGCGGCGTATTCTTTGCTGACTCAGATCATCGCGCAGGAGACGGGGTTCCAGCCCGGAATATTCAGCCACACGATCGTCGATGCTCATATCTACGTCAACCATGCCGAAGGGCTGAGAGAGCAACTGAAGCGGGAACCGAAGCCGCTCCCCCGCCTCGAGATCGCGAAAAAGCCGATAGACAAGCTTACCTTCGAGGATTTCGAACTGATCGGCTATCAGTACCATGAACCGATCAGGTTCGAGGTGGCAGTGTGAAGTTTGCGATCATCTCTGCCCTCGCCAGCAACCGTGTTATCGGCAGGGACGGAAAGCTCCCCTGGCATCTGCCGAAGGATCTGAAGCGCTTCAAACGACTGACTACGGGCCATCCCGTCCTGATGGGGCGAAAGACATACGAAGCGCTGGGAACACCATTGAAGGGACGACGAAACGTTGTTCTCACTGCGGGTTCGTATCCGGATGTTGAGACCTGCACCTCGATCGCGGAGGCGAGGTCGGCACTGCATGGCGAGGATCTTGTATTCGTTATCGGAGGCGGTCAGATCTATGCGCAATTCATCGAGCAGTCTCACTTTCTCTATCTGACGATTCTGGATCGCCCCTATGAAGGAGATGCGTATTTTCCTCCGTACGAACATCTGATCGGGACGATGTATGAACCGTTTCATGTTGAACAATGCGACGGTTTTGTCTTCAGCGATTACAAACGGACGGAGGGCTGACCTGCCTCTCATCACTCACCTCCGGATTCCCCCGGTACCGCGGTGAAGGAAGTCGCCGTCGGCATCCTGATTCGGAACAACAGAATCCTTGTCTGTCAGAGAAAGGAAACCTCCCGCTACCCGCTGAAATGGGAGTTCCCGGGAGGAAAGCTGGAGAAAGACGAAACTGCTGTCGACGCTCTGAAACGGGAGCTGAAGGAAGAACTCGGGATCGATGCAGAGATTGGAAATGAATTCCATCGTCAGGAGTGGCAGTACGATGCCGAACCTGCGGCCGACGGCCACTCCTTCCGCATCTTCTATTATCTTGTTCCGGAACATCATGGCTCTCTTCGCAACAGAGCATTCCGCGAGGTACGGTGGGTCACACCGGAGGAACTCCCCGCCATGGACCTGCTCGAAGGCAACAGGGAGGCAGTACAGCGGCTGATTCGTGATGGACGCCCGATTACAAGCCGGATTTCATAGACGTCTCCTTTCGTGGTATGATACGAACCGGCGGCCACTCCCCTGGAGACAGACCCGCGATCCCTACCGTATCCTCCTCTCCGAAGTCATGCTGCAGCAGACCCAGGTTTCCCGGGTCCTGATCAAATACCCTCCGTTCCTGAAACGGTTTCCGGATATCCGTTCGCTTGCGGTGTCCAAACGAAGGGATGTGGTACTCGCCTGGCAGGGGATGGGATATAACAACCGCGCCGTCCGCCTGCACACGCTGTCGAAGATCGTTTTCTCCGATCACGCCGGCGTTCTCCCGTCGGACTTCGTCTCACTTGCCTCACTTCCCGGTATCGGCCGCTACACGGCCAACGCCGTCCTTTCCTCGGCTTTTCGCAAGCGGGTGCCGATCGTGGACACCAATGTTCACCGCGTTCTGTCGAGAGTAGTTTCGGGAAGAAAGAGCGTGACGGACCGCCTTCCGCTTTCGGAATCCTGGGATCTTGCAGGCATCCTGCTTCCCCGGAGGCGCTCCCACGATTGGAACCAGGCACTGATGGATCTTGGGGCGACCCTTTGTACGGCAACCTCCCCCTCGTGCCCGGCGTGTCCTGTCAGCCAGGTTTGCGCTTCCGCGGGAAAGCTGGCTGGTCCGGAATGGAAGCCAAAGCGAAGAGAGCGATCGTTTCACGGTATCCCGAACCGGATTCACCGCGGACGAGTCGTCGACATTCTGCGGAATGAGCCAATGGTCCCGATGACACGGCTGGGCCGTCTTCTCCACCCCTCCTTCTCTCAGAGAAACATGAAATGGCTGGAAGCCCTGCTCGAGTCACTCGAAACAGACGGCCTGGTCCGGATCGGAAGATCGGTGCGGGGCACACGCCGGGTCAGCCTCGCATGACACGGCGGAAGAACGACCGGATCCGGATCCTGCTCGGGGAATTTCAGAGGATGAAGAAGCCGATTCGTTCACGTCTCGCCGAATTTGCGGCCGTTCCCTCCTCCGAATACTTCTACGAGCTTGGATACTGCCTGCTCACGCCGCAATCCAGCGCGCTGCACGCCGGCAGGGCTATTGAAACTCTCAGGAAAGAAGACTTCCTGGGAAGAGAGTTTGATGCATCGATGATTCTGAGGCGGAAGGATTCCTATATCAGATTTCACAACACCAAAGCCCGGCGATTGCAGCGGGCCAAGGAAAACCTTGGCACGATCGTCGCCACACTGGGCACAGGGATGAGGGACGAAGCGCTCAGAGAATGGCTGGTCCGGAACGTGGACGGCCTCGGGTGGAAGGAGGCCTCCCACTTCCTCCGCAATATCGGCTACCGGAATCTGGCGATTCTGGACCGGCATATCCTGAAGAATCTGAAAAAACAGAATGTCATCCGTCGCTATCCTGAATCTCTCACAAAAAAACAATATCTTGCGATCGAGTTGAAATTCAGACGGTTCGCAGGACAATGTGGTCTGACCATCGACGAACTCGATCTCTTTTTCTGGAGCGCCGAAACAGGACAAATCCTGAAGTAACCAGACAACCCCAGGAGACATCCAATGCATCCTCTCTCAGTCCAGATCATTACACGCGACAGGAATCTCCAGAAGGAGATTCATCAGGAGTACGTTGTGCAGACCAGACATCCCCGGTGGGAACTCGCCAAGATTCTGTTCCGGGCCATGTTCAGTCTCCGGTACAGGTGACCGATGGCTTCCAATTCTTCATTTGACATAGTCTCCGAGATCGATCTGCAGGAAGTTGATAACGCCATTAACCAGGCGGTGAAGGAAATTTCCCAACGATACGACTTCAAAGGATCGAAAAGTTCAATCGAACTGAACCAGAAGGAAAAGTCTGTCACCATCATTTCAGACGATGAGTTCAGGATGAAAAGCGTTGTGGATATCCTGCAGGGGAAATTCGTGAAGCGGGGAATCCCTCTGAAGGCGATCGACTATGGCACGGTTGAGCCTTCGGGAGGAGGCCTTGTCCGGCGGCTGCTTCAGCTGCGAGTCGGGATCGGCAAGGAGGATGCCAAACATCTTGTGAAGCTGATCAAAGAAAGCAAGATCCGGGTCCAGGCCCAGATCATGGACGACCAGGTCAGAGTAAGCGGGAAGAACAAAGACGACCTTCAGAAAGTGATCGGACTGATCCGCGAGGCGCCGATCGAATTTGCAGTCCAGTTCACAAACTACAGGTGAACGTGCGATTCTCTGCGCTGGCGGCACTGTTCGTTCTTCTCCCGGCTGCCGGTCTTACGCAGCAGCAGAACACGGTCGACCTTATTTTTGAGAACGACAGGACGACCGCCAGATCGGCAGGCGCATTTCGCCATGATGGGCTCCTCTATATCTCATTGAACGACCTCTGTGAAGGATTCGGCCTCCGGTCTTACGAAAGCACCGATTCCCGGAAACTCGAAATCAAGAGAGGGAATGCCCGCCTCAAGGTCTCCGCCGAAAACCCTTTTGTGGTTTTGACCGATCAGACGGAGCGCAGGTCGGTCTACCAGCTCCCTGTCAATGTCATCCACGCCGCAGGGACCTATTTTGTCCCGCTGGAATTGTTTGTTCCCCTCTTCGAGCGGATCTCCGGCAGATCGTCTTCATACCAGCCCGCAACCAATGCGATCCTGGTCGAGGGATCGACTCCCTCGTTCGAGGTTGATATTCCGACCATTCTGTTCGAACCGAAGGTAAACGGACTCGTCATCCGTGTTAAGGCGAGCCGGCCGCTGCGTGATTTCGAAAGCTGGCTCCGTCAGGACGGCTGGCTGTACGTCACGATCGCAGAAGCCAGAGCTGACACCCAGGCGATCAACAGACTGAAGACTGACGGAATGATCCGGAGAATTGTCGCTATTCAGACACCGACCTCGGTTCAGCTCACGTTCAAGCTGAGCGGAAAGATCGCGGCCTCCGAGATCCTTCCGGATGATCACTCCGACGATATCCTTATCAGCATCCGCCGGCCCGGCGAAGAAGACAAGATCCTCCTCGAGCGAAAGCGACAGGAGATCCGGAAGGGACTGGAAGAACAACGGGACAGGTGGAAACTCGATGTCATTGTGATCGACCCAGGACACGGCGGAAACGATCCGGGAACAACAGGGCTGAACCGGACGCGGGAGAAGGATATTACCCTGAAGATCGGTCTGAAGCTCGGCGCACTTCTGGAAAAGGAGATGAAGGATGTGAAGGTGGTGTACACCAGGAAGACCGACAGGTTCGTGGAACTGGACCGGAGGGGGCAGATTGCCAATGAGAACAACGGAAAACTGTTCATCAGCATCCACTGCAACGCGCTGAGACAAAAGCCCAGCTCCGTGCGGGGATTCGAGGTCTACCTCCTCCGGCCGGGAAAAACACAGGATGCGATCGATATTGCCGAACGGGAAAACGCCGTTATCGAACTCGAGGAGGGATACCGGGAGCGCTATCAGGAACTGACAGAGGAGAATTTTATTCTGGTGACAATGGCTCAAAGCGCGTACCTGAAATCGAGTGAGGTGTTCGCCGATATCCTCCAGCATGAACTCGGTGATCATCTACCGATTCCGAACCGCGGGATTCGTCAGGCCGGGTTCTACGTCCTTGTCGGAGCGGCAATGCCGAAGGTCCTTGTGGAAACAGCCTACCTCTCGAACCGTGAAGACGAGCGGTTCCTTCGAAGTGACACCGGTCAGGAGAAAATTGCCCGGGCTCTTTTCAATGCGATAGAGCGATACAAGGAGGAATACGAGAAACTTCTCGAGGAGGGAAGAGAGATTGGGGTCCGGTAGGCGAGAAAGAAACCGGAACGTGATTTGGCAGCGAAGGCCCTGCAGACCGGGGGCGAAACTCCCACCGACCCCACGCCAGGTCAAAAAGCGGGCCACCCAGTTCCATGAGCATATCGAAACCGCTTGCTGTATTCATTCCGAAACGGATGAGGTTCACGGACGGATGTCCTTTCCCATCACCAGCGTGGCAACTTTGACAGGAGGGCTGATTGAACACCGGTCCGAGTCCCGTCTGAAACGAGAACTGTTCACCGAATGCCTCATCCCCGCGGACAAAGATCGAACGCTGTGCTGAGGTGAGACCGTCGATCGGACCGTCGAATACCTCATCGTCGGGAGGTGCCTCGGTCAGCAGCTGGTCGCATGCCGGAACAAGAACCAGGGGGAGCACCGAGATCAGAACAACAAACAACTGTTTGGGTAGAGGCGGCCAGTCATCGGTTATGCCACCAGCCGCCACACCTGTGCAACAAAGAAGCATATGGTCAAACCCATTGCCACCGGGAGCAGAGCGGATACTGTTGTCCATTTGGCACTCCCGGTCTCTTTGTAGATGGTATAGATGGTGGTCGAGCAGGGATTATGGATCAGACTGAACAGCATCAGGTTCACAGCCGTGAGAAGCGTCCACCCCCCTGCCGTCAGGACGGAGAGGTATTCTCTCCCCTCAGAGAGTTCAAACATCACTCCGGGTCCGGCATCAAACCCCGTCAGTTTCGCCGTAAGAACCGTCAGCATCAGGATGGTTGGTATGACAATCTCATTTGCCGGGATGGCGATGATGTATGCGAGGAGAATCACGCCGTTCAGCCCAAGAAGAATCCCGAACGGATCAAGACCGCTTATGGTATGTTCTGCGAGACTGATTCCACCGATGGTGATGTTGGAAACCAGCCAGATCACGGCACCGGCGGGGACAGCAAAGACGACAGCCCGCCACAGGACGAAGACCGTCCTGTCGATGAGTGATGTATACAGCGTCTGGAGAATCCTCGGGGGGCGGTACGGCGGCAGCTC
>JAOUDE010000140.1 GCA_029859455.1 Ignavibacteria bacterium
CTTGAAACCCGGTGTACCATCGGCGAGAACAAGCCGGTGACACTCGGGTTTATCGTCAGCGACTATTCCACGCATCTGAATCACCATCTCGAACAGATCCTTGATCCGAAGGGATCCGGGTAACTTTCGAATATCGCCTTCCCGGCCTGCGGATCCCGCCCTCAGCCTGTCAGCTGGAAATCAATATCCGGGCAGATACAACCCGGCGCCCGGTCCAACCGGGATGCCAAGCAGCATCCAGAGGATCAGGAAGATCGTCCATACCACCAGAAAGATCATCGAATACGGAACCATGAGGGCAACCACCGTTCCGATCCCCGCATCCTTCTGATACTTTTCGGCGAACGCCACGATCAGTGCGAAGTAGGACATCATCGGTGTGATGACATTGGTGCACGAGTCGCCGATCCTGTACGCTGCCTGCGTCAGCTCCGGCGTGTAGCCGAGGAGCATGAACATCGGGACGAAGATCGGCGCCATGATCGCCCACTTTGCCGATGCGCTCCCCATGAACATATTCATCGCCCCCGCAACGAAAACAAATGCCACAATCAGCGGAATCCCGGTCAGGCCGATCGACTTCAGAAACTCCGCTCCCTGAATGGCAGAGATGAGGCCGACGTTCGTCCAGGAAAAATAAGCGACAAACTGCGCTGCGAAGAAGACAAGGACAATGTAGACACCGAGGCCCTTCATCGATTTCCCCATCGCGTTGATGACATCGGTGTCATTTTTCAACGACCGCGTCACGAACCCGAAAACCACACCGGGCACCAGGAACACCACAAAAATGATCGTGACGATTCCACGGAGGAACGGACTGTGCAGGATTCCGCCGCTCTCCGGATCGCGGAGCACTCCCCATTCGGGAACAATGCTCAGTGCGAGCAATCCTGCAAGCACGAGGGAAGAAATCCCCGCCGCCATCAGTCCCTTTTTCTCCAGCGCCGTCAGCCTGTCGACACTTTCCGGCTTCTCATCCCCGTCATAGGTCCCCAATCTGGGCTCGACGATCTTTTCGGTGACCCATGTTCCCATCAGAGTGACGAGAAACGTGGACACAATCATGAAATAGTAGTTTGCCGCCGGGTTGACCAGATAGCCGGGATCAATGATCTTGGCCACTTCCTCTGTGATGCCTGAAAGGAGCGGATCCACCGTCCCGAGAACCAGGTTTGCGCTGTACCCCCCCGAGACTCCGGCAAAAGCAGCCGCCATCCCTGCCAGCGGGTGACGTCCAATTGTCATGAAGATGACGGCACCAAGCGGGATCAGAATAACGTAGCCGGCCTCTGAGGCTGCGTTCGAAAGCACACCGCTGAATACAATCACCAGCGTGATGAGCCGTTTGGGAGCAGAGAGAACAAGCAGCCGAAGAATCGCAGAGAGGAGTCCGGATCCTTCCGCAACCCCAACACCGAGCATTGCAACCAGAACGGTACCGAGAGGAACGAACCCTGTGAAATTGGTCACCATCGTGGTGACAATCCGTCGCAACCCTTCGCCGTTCATCAGACTGACGGCCCGGATCTCCTCGCCCGTGGAGGGGTGGTAGGCAACGTATTCCATCACTGCGAGAATACCGGAGCCGATCACCACGAACAGAGCGAACAGACCGAACAAGGTCGCAGGATGAGGCAGTTTGTTCCCCACCCATTCAACAAAGTCGAGGGAACGATAGAGAAATCCTTTTTTGGCTTTCGCCATTCTTATTCTCCGTTTTAAGGGAAATTCGAACCGGGGGGATTACAGTGGAGGATTAAAAAAGGAAAGAGGGGGGAAGAATGCAAGAGATTTCCTCCGCTTTCACCCTTGATTCTCCAGCGGATCACTCCTACATTGTTCGCCGGTACCGCCCGATCCGATGAAGCTCTTCCTCCATACGCCTCCCCCTCCGCTCTCTGATGTGGTGGAGCTGTTCACCTATTTCGAAGGCCATTCTCCCGTGCATTCCGTTGAACGCCTTTTCCCCGAAGGGGTGGTCGAGATCATTATTGACCTGACTGAGATCCCGAAGCATATCTACGACAACGCAAGCCTCTCTCCGATTCAGGAATGCAGGGAGTCCTGGGTTTCCGGAGTCCGCAGCTCGCCGATCAACATCAGTGCCGGCGGGAATGATTCGTCGATGTTCGTGATCCGGTTGAAACCGGGGAGGTCGTTTCCGGTCCTGGGAATCCCAGTCAGCGAACTGAACGGTTCGGTGATCTCAGCCGATCAACTGTTCGGCCGGCCAATTGCCATTCTCCGGGAACGTCTCCTGGAGGCGCCAACGCCGGCCGGCAAATGCCGAATTGTCGAGCAATTCCTTCTGAACCGGCTTTCCGGCGGGAGCACAACACCTGAGATCGTTCGGTTCACCGTCGCTTCTGTGCTCTCACAACCGCGGAACAGCGTTCTCCGTGACGTACTGGATCAATCGGGATACTCCCGCAAACACCTGATCAATCTGTTCCGGAATCACGTCGGGATCCCCCCTCTGGCATTCGTGCGTCTTGTCCGCTTCCAGCACGCTCTTCAGATGATCAGCACGGGAGGAAATATCGATTGGGCCGGTATTGCACTCGATTGCGGGTACTATGATCAACCACATTTTAACAACGATTTCCGGCGGTTCAGCGGGTTCACGCCGGGAGAATTCCGCATGATCGCCGGGGGTGAGGCAAATTATATCCCTGTCGGCTGAGGTTAATTCCTTCCAAGACTCCAGGCCCTTCTTCTTCTTTCCTTGTGAAAAAAAAGGAGTTCTCATGGGTGATCCGATTATCAACCATCTTGCTGTGTTTGTCTCCGCCATATCTGATTTCGCGGTCGGAGCTCTCTGGTATTCCCCCCTCCTCTTTTATAAACGATGGATGTCAGCCAATGCGTTCACGGAAGAGGACCTGAAAAAGGGGAATCCGGCCGTCACGTACGGGCTGACATTCGTCCTCGCGTACATCATCTCATACAATCTTGCCTTCTTTCTGGGAACCCCTGATATCGATGCGTCGATGGGACTGTTGTACGGATTCCTCACGGGCATCTGGGCTGCCGCCGCGTTCACGATCGTGGCTCTGTTCGAAAAGCGATCGATCGCCTATGTTCTCATCAACACATCCTATATGCTGGTCGCGTTCACCCTCAAGGGTGTGATTATCGGAGCGTGGAGGTAAGACGGATGGCAATGAACGGATGATCAGCCGTGGTGTTTCGATCATCCGTTCATCCCGAACGGCATTCGTTCGGAACAATCTCGCGTTTCTCGATTTGGAAATCTCCGGGCGGTTCGTTACATTTCAACCTTCGCAGGACGATGCGTCCTGCTAATCCGCTGTCATGTGAAGATGGGTAGAAGGGGTGAACATGCCAATTCCGTGTCAAATCGATCCGCAGTATTCCGTGCTTCATGCAAAATGTGTGGGCGTCGTCACTCTTGAGGAAATTCTCCGACACATCGCTGACCTTGCAGAGAACAACTCAGGTTTCAACAAGCTCGATCTGCTCCTCGATATATCCGATCTCGAGACAATTCCCGATACGACCGAGATCGCTTCGATCGTCAACCGGATCGAGGACCTGAGGAGCGAGTTTTCTTTTGGTGCATGCGCCATTGTGGCCGGCTCTGATGCACTCTTCGGGATTGCCCGGATGTTTACAGTCCTCGCCGAACAGCAGTTTCGACTTGCCCGTGTGTTCCGGGACTTCCTGCAGGCGGAGTTCTGGCTCCATTCGGTGAACCCGGGACGTCCCAGTCCAAATTGAGGGCAGGCAGGGATCTGACCCGGCTCAGGACATGTTGCTTCTCGGTCCCTATTTTCATATTTTAGCAACGGTTTTCTGCTGTTTCATTCATAGTGCGAGGAGTTTCATACCGACGCGTTTGATACCGTTCACTCTTTCTTCACTCCAAACTGCCGCGTCGATATGAAAAGAATTGATTCTGTGCTGCCGGGCCAATGCTGTTCATTCATTGAGCGGCATTTGCCCGGCAGTTTTGATATGAAGACGCTACGATCGGTTCTGGGAGTACTGCTGATAGCGATTCTGATCCTCGGCTGTGAGGAGCAGGATCTCGCGTCGTTCGATCCGGGTGGAAACGCACCCGTCCTCACCGACGGTCTGATCTCTCCGGATACGATCAATGTCGACACCCTGACACCTTCGGACGGACTCTACCCGCTCACCCTATCTGTCACCGTGAAGGCGGTCGACCCGGACGGCGATCTGGAAACTGTCATCGCAAGAGTTCTCAGACGAAACGGGTCCGGCACGCTTGTCGAGACCCGGCTAGTGGACAATGGAACCGGCGGGGATCTGACCCCGGGGGACAGTGTCTACTCCGGAGTCCTCAATTTCTCCATCCAGCGCGCTGACGCCGGGTTCTATGCAATCGAATTTCTCTCGAGCGATGAAGGATCCCGGCTGAGCAACCTGCTTGGTCGTGCGTTTCTTGCATCTCGTTCAAACTCCGCCCCCACACTCGATACCGGCAGCCTGATCGCTCCCGATTCCGTGAGCCGCCCCGCAACCGGTTCGTCCCTGGTGTTCATGAGTATTGCGGCAGCCGATTCCGACGGACTTGCGGACGTGCGCAATGTGTTCTTTATCAATCTCGCGTCTCAAAGTCAGACCCCTCAGTTTCTGCTTGACGACGGAGGCGTCCCCCAGCCAGGCGGCGTTACGAGCGGAGACCTCCTCGCCGGTGACGGTGTGTTTTCCATCGTCATCCAGGTACCTTCCACAATCCCCCTTGGTGTCTATCCCTTCTCGTTCCAGGCGGAGGATACATTCGGCGATTCGAGCGCGGCGTTCATCCATAACCTGACGATTAACTGATGCGACGGAGCTTCCAGACAGCAATCGCCCTGTGGCTTCTTGCCGGAACTTCGGCGCCTGTACATGCCCAGAGTTTCACTCTGATTTCCCCTTCCCTGGAGTCGACACAGGGAACGGTTTCTTCCCTCCCGCCGAGTAATTCTGTTTCTCATCTGGGAATCAGGAGCGGGACACTCTGGACCGGGACAAGCAAGGGTCTCGCCCGCACAGCCGACCACGGGATTTCCTGGGAGTCGTTCCGGACAATCCCGGAATTCGCCCGGCCCGGAATATTCGCCATCGCACTGAGCGATGATCTGATCTGGACGGCCACGGGATATTCGCAGGAGATCGATGATCAGAATGTTCAGACCGGTACAGGATTCACGTACTCGGTCGACGACGGAGCCACCTGGGTTGCCCGACCGCAGCCTCTGGATGCGGCGGATGACAGCCTGCAGAGCTACGGAATCAACACTGTCCGCTTCCTCCCTGTGATTGTGGATGAACAGAACGTCACGTTCGACGTGGCCCTCTCCGATTCCTTCGTGTGGGTCACCAGCTGGTCCAGCGGCCTCCGCCGGTCGCGTGACCTTGGCGTTACCTGGGAACGGATCGTGCTCCCGAACGACTTCCTCAACTCGATCGCCCCTGAAGATACCCTGGACGGATACGAGATCGACCCGCGCCGTCACAACAACTTTCTCCTCTTTTCCGTCTTCGTGCAGAACGACAGTACGATCTGGGCGGGGTCTGCGGGAGGGATCAACAAATCGACCGACGGAGGAACAAGCTGGACGAAGTTCACCACTATCAACCAGTCCGCCTCGATACTTGGCAACTGGGTCATCGCGATCGAGGGACAGCAATTCGGCTCAACTTACCGCCTCTGGACGACCAACTGGCCTGCCGACCTGCAGGTCGGTGAACAGTTCGGTGTGAGCTACTCAGACGACGGCGGAAGGATATGGACGAACCTTCTGCATGGAATCCGGGCATACGATTTCGCTTTCCGCGATTCGATTACCTATATCGCCACCGATGAGGGGATATTCCGGACGGACGACGGCGGACGGTCCTGGCTCCGCTCCGGCACGATCATCGATCAGGCGAGCGGACAGATGATTACGGAAAGCACTTTTTTTTCGGTTAACGTCCTGGGCGACACGGTGTATGCAGGAGGGAGTGACGGGCTGGTCCGAACGATCGACGACGGCGTTGGTTCATTCGGCCGGTCCTGGGACATCCTCAGAACCTACCAGCCGGTCGGAGCCTCCGCTTCCAGTTATGCCTACCCGAACCCATTCTCCCCTGACGAGGAAGTTGTGAGGATCCATTACAGTACCGGAGGCACTCCCTCACAGGTCACGATCGAGGTCTTCGATTTCGGGATGAACCGGGTGCGGACGCTGATCAACAATGCACAGCGTTCAGGGGGAAACGAACACGATGACATCTGGGACGGAAAAGACAGTGCGGGTCGACAGGTCGCCAACGGAGTCTATTTCTACCGGATCGATATCGAAGGCCGGGATCCTTCCTGGGGAAAGATCATGGTGCTCCAGTGAAATCCGGTTTCCTCCTCGCCCTGGTCCTGCTGACTAGCACATTGGCCGCCGGACAGATCGCCGGCCATGCAGGCGCATACAGCCGTCTCGGGTTCGGCGCGCGCGGCATTGGAGTCGGCAATGCGATGACCGCTGTCGCAAGCGGGGATATCAACGGCTACTACAACCCGGCGGTCCTTCCGTTCAGCGGGTACCGGAGTCTCTCAGCCTCCTTCGGTATTCTCGCACTCGACCGCCGGCTGAATTTCCTGAGCTATGCACAGCCGCTGGC
>JAOUDE010000141.1 GCA_029859455.1 Ignavibacteria bacterium
ACAAGCCGGATACCCGATTCGACATGAAATTCTGCACCATCACCGATCTGGTGAAGGACTCGGGCTTCAAGGTCTTCGCCGATGTGGCGGCAGGCGGGGGCGTTGTTGCAGGATTCGTGGTGCCGGACGCGGCCTCATTTTCCCGGAGCCAGATCGACGCGCTTGTCGCGATGAGTAAAGAACTCGGCGCAGGCGGCCTTGCGTATTTCAAATGGACAGACAAAGGGATCGAAAGCCCGATCACCAAATTCCTCGGTCAGGAGCTGGTCGAATCAATTGCAGCAACGGCAGGCGCCCGGCAGGGTGACCTGATGCTCTTCGTCTCCGACACATGGAAGAAATGTTACCCGGTCCTCGGCGCGCTCCGTCTGCATCTCGGAAGGTCATTGAAGCTCATCGACGAGAAACAGTTCAAGCTTCTCTGGGTCACTGACTTCCCGCTCTTCGAATACAGCGAAGAAGAGAAACGCTATGTCTCGGTCCATCATCCGTTCACGTCACCGCATCCGGATGACCTTGACAAGATCGAGTCGGCACAGGGTGAGGTCCGTGCCCGTGCCTATGACCTCGTGCTGAACGGGAGCGAGATCGCGGGAGGAAGCATCAGAATTCATGACTCGGCTCTTCAACAGAGAGTATTCAAACTGCTCGGTCTCAGCGATGAAGACGCACAGCGGAAGTTCGGTTTCCTGCTGAACGCCTTCCGGTACGGCGCACCCCCGCACGGAGGGATCGCGTTCGGGTTCGACAGGATCGCGATGCTGCTCACAGGAATGAAATCGATCAGGGACGTCATCGCGTTCCCGAAGACCGCCAGTGCGGTCTCTCTGATGGATGAGTCACCCGGGGGTGTTGACGATCACCAGTTGAAGGAATTACACATCAGGATTGTCTGAATGAAGCAAAGTATCAGAATTGCAAGCGGCCAGGGTTTCTGGGGCGATCTGCTCACCGCTCCGTATGATCAGGTCACGAAAGGCCCGGTCGATTATATGATGATGGACTATCTCGCGGAAGTGACGATGTCCATTATGCAAAAACAGCGAAGGAAGGATCCCTCCCTCGGCTACGCACGCGACCTCGTGCCGCTGATGAAGCGGATCCTTCCGATCATTACGGAGAAGAACATCCGTGTGATCACGAACGGGGGAGGGGTCAACCCGCTTGCCTGCCGGGACGCGATCTTTGAGGTCGCAAAGCAGCTCGGGATCAAAGGTTTGAAGATCGGGGTCGTTCTCGGCGATGATATTCTCTCCTCGCTCGACGCGCTCGCCGATCAGGGAATTCCGCTGGACAACATGGAGACAGGAGAGAAGCTGGCAGGGGTCAGAGATCAGATGATGAGCGCGAATATCTATTTCGGGGCATGGCCTGTTGTCGAAGCACTGGAAAAAGGGGCTCAGGTGGTGATCACCGGAAGGACCACGGATACAGGACTCACGCTGGCTCCGATGATTCACGAGTTCGGCTGGAAACCGGATGACTGGGACCTGATCGCGGCCGGAACTGTGGCAGGACATATTCTGGAATGCGGGGGACAGGCGAGCGGGGGTAATTTTTCGGGTGACTGGCGGGCTGTTCCGGATCTCGCGCACATCGGATTCCCGATAGCCGAGGCGAAGCCTTCGGGCGAAATTGTGATCACGAAACATGAGGGAACCGGCGGGCTGGTTTCGGTTCAAACGGTGAAAGAGCAGCTGCTGTATGAGATCGGCGATCCTTCCAATTATATCACACCTGACTGTATTGCCGATTTCACCAGCATTCAGCTGGCGGAGGACGGGCCTGACCGTGTCCGCGTGTACGGGGTGAAAGGCCGGCCGGCTACTGAGTTCTACAAAGTGTCGATGTCGTACCTTGACGGCTATACCGCGATCGGAACGCTGACGTATGCCTGGCCGGACGCGCTCGATAAGGCGAAGGCAGCAGACGCGATCCTCAGAACACGCCTGAAGGATATCGGCCTGTCGTTCGACGAAATCCGCACGGAATTCGTCGGCCACAATTCGTGCCACGGTCCGCTTGTCGGCGAACCGGGCGACCTGAACGAGGTGGTCCTCCGGATCGGTGTCCGCGGAAACGAGTACGCCGATGTGCAGAGGTTCGGGATGGAGCTCGCTCCGCTGATTCTCACCGGTCCTCCCGCCGTGACCGGATTCGCCGGCGGACGCCCCAAGCCGAGTGAAGTGATCGCCTACTGGCCCGCGCTGATGCCGAAGAGCGCTGTTAAACCAGAAGTGGTGGTGGAGTCCTTATGAAAATCAGATTGATCGATATCGCACATGCCCGATCAGGCGACAAGGGAGATACCGGCAACGTCGGTGTCATTGCCCTGAGAAAAGAACATTATCCGCTTCTGGTGAAATACCTGACGGTGGATCGTGTAAAGAAACATTTTGAGGGAATTGCACTCGGCGGTGTGGAACGGTACGAATTGCCGAACCTCTGGGCGCTGAATTTTCTCCTCCATGAGGTCCTCGGAGGCGGAGGAACCCGGTCCCTGAAAAACGATGCACAGGGTAAAACGCTCAGCAGTGCCATGCTCCGGATGGAACTGGAGATTGACGAAACGATAACTCTGAAGGGGTAGCACAATGTTTGAAGATCAGAAACTGGAAACGAAGGAATTCAGGAAACGACTCGATCTGCTCCGGGGTTATCTTTGACATCGCCGGACGATTGGCCGCCGTCGACCGCCTCCAGCTGAAAACGGAAGCTCCCGACTTCTGGGATGACAACGTTGCTGCACAGAAAGTGATGCAGGAGATGAGCCGTGAGAAGGAATGGATCGAGGCCTACAACCGGCTGAAGGCGAACCTGGACGATGCCGCCACCCTGATTGAAATGGGGGAGGAATCGGAGGATGAATCGCTCGGTGATGAAATCACCCGGGAGCTGGAATCGCTGCGGAGAGGGATCGGCGATCTGGAGCTGGAGAACATGCTCAGCGGCGAAGATGATGAGTTGAACGCGATCCTCACCATCCACCCCGGGGCAGGAGGGACCGAAGCGCAGGACTGGGGCGAAATGCTTCTCCGCATGTATCTCCGGTGGGCTGACCGCCGCGGGTTCAGCAGTTCGATCGTGGACCGGCTCGATGGTGACGGAGCAGGGATCAAGAGTGTCACCGTGGAACTGACAGGCAAATTCGCCTACGGATACCTCAAGGCGGAGAACGGGGTCCACCGCCTTGTGCGGATTTCACCGTTTGATTCCAATGCCCGCCGTCATACTTCGTTTGCATCGGTGTTTGTCTATCCTGAAGTCGAAGATGATGTCGAGATCGAGATCAACCCGGCCGACCTGAAGATCGATACCTTCCGCGCAGGAGGTAAGGGGGGTCAGAATGTCAACAAAGTCGAAACTGCTGTCCGGATTACCCATGAACCGAGCGGTATCATCGTGGCATGCCAGCAGGAGCGCTCTCAGTTTCAGAACAGGGAAAGGGCGATGAAGATGCTCCGCTCCCAGCTCTACAAACGGAGGAAAGAAGAGGAAGAGGCCCGTCGGAACGTTGTTGAGAGTTCAAAGAAGAGGATCGAATGGGGAAGCCAGATCCGGTCATATGTGTTCCACCCCTATAACCTCGTCAAGGACCTCCGCACCGATGTTGAAACCAGCAACGTTCAGGCGGTGATGGACGGGGATCTGGATCCCTTCATCAAGGCGTATCTTCTGACAACCAGCTCGAAAGCCTCGACCTGACATGTCCTTCACATCCCTGGTGGCCCGGCGTTTCTTCCGCTCGCGACAGGATGACCGCTTTGTCTCCCTCATCTCCCTGATCTCCATTCTGGGGATCATGCTCGGAACCACTGCCCTGATCATTACTCTGTCGGTCCTCGGCGGCTTCGAGCGTGAGATCACAGGAAAGGTGATCGGGTTCACCAGCCATATCCAGATTCAGGGATTTCAGAACCTCCCGCTGGAAGATCCGGAGCGATCCTTGCGGATTCTGCAGGAGCAGATTCCGGAAATCGTTGCCGTCGCTCCGTCGGTGTCTCGCGAAGGGATCATCCGTTCGAAGGAGGGGGTTGATGGCATACTTTTGAAGGGAATCCCGCCGGAAGGTAAGATCCAGAAAACACGCCGCTACCTGGTTGAAGGGACACACCGCCTGGACCGGGAACCGGATGAAACTCCGCGCCTGATGATCGGGAAAAAGCTTGCACGCCGGCTTGCCCTCGCAATCGGGGACAAAGCAGCTCTGTTTATCCTCGCATCACCCGACGGCTCCTGGCAACCGATGGTGAAGCAATTCAGGGTGACCGGAATCTACGAGAGCGGGATGTCGGAATATGATGATGTCATGGCGTTCACCGCTCTCGAGGATGCACAGGAGTTTTTGCGGCTCGGGAATACCGTGACCGGGTACGATGTGATGATACGCGACCTTGACAGCGCTGCTGTTGTGGCAGGGAAGATCGAAGAGGAGCTCGGTTATCCCCACTATGCCCGGACCGTGTTTGAGTCGTACAGGAACTATTTTTCGTGGATCAAACTTCAGACGGAGCTCGATCCGGTGATCGTGGGCCTGATCATTCCGGTTGCCGCTGTGAACATCATCGGCACGCTGCTGATGATGGTCCTGGGGAAGACCAGAGAGGTGGGAGTACTTCTCGCCCTCGGCTCATCCCGGGGTGCGATCGCACGGATCTTTCTCCGGCAGGGACTGCTGATCGCGTTTCTCGGAACGCTGCTGGGCAACTTCCTCGCGTTCTTTCTCCTCTTCGTCCAGAAGGAATTCTCCATCCTGTCGCTTCCTTCCGACGTTTACTTCATGTCATCCGTCCCGGTACTGTTCCGCTGGGAGTATTTTGTGATTGTCTCCGGACTCAGCATTCTTCTCTCACTCATCTGTTCCGTGCTCCCTGCGCGGCTCGCCGCCCGCATCGAGCCGGTGAACGCAATCAGGTTTTCGTGAATGGGGTTCGAGTCGTTTATAGCGAAACGGTATGTCCGGTCCAAGAAACATGTCAGGATGATCCATGTGATCATGCTGGTGTCTCTGGTCGGCATCACAGTGGGAGTTGCCGCGCTCGTGGTGGTCATGTCCGTGTTCAACGGGTTCAACGGCGTTGTCACCTCTGTCCTGGTCGGTTTTGACCCTCATCTGAGGATCGATCCCGAGGCGGGGCGGATCCTGACGGTCGATGAACAACTCGGCGGGGCACTGAGGAGCAATGAAAGGATTGTGGCATGGTCACCATATATTCAGAGCAAGGCGATTCTTGTTGTGCGAAACCAGAATCGGGTCGTCTTCGTGAAAGGTGTGGTGGATAGCATGGTCGGCCGTGTCTCCGGGGTGAGCGGCCGTATCATCCTCGGTGAAATGAGTTTCAGGGACTCACTGGGAACCGATGGTATCGTTCTCGGCAGGACACTGGCGGACAGACTGGGAGCGATTGTCGGATCGGAACTGATGGTTGTCAGTCCGGTCGGTGCTGATGCGCTGGCTCTGCAAATGGGACAGCCTGAGAGCCGCCGGTGCCGGGTGACCGGGATTTATGACTCGAACAACAAGGATTACGATGCGAACTACGCATACATATCGCTCGACCTGGCTCGCCGTCTGTTCGACTATGGTGGCGGGGTGAGCGGGATCGAAGCACGGGTCGATGATCTGGAGGACGCGGAACTGGCGCGGCAGGAGCTCGAGGAGGCGATCGGGGATCGTTATCTTGTTTCGACCTGGTACGATCTCCACAGGGATCTGTACGCCGTGATGCGGATCGAGCGGTGGGGAGCTTTTGTCATTCTCTCCCTGATCATCAGTGTCGCCATGTTCAATGTCCTCGGGTCGTTGACCATGTCCGTATTGACCAAACGCAGAGATATCGGCGTCCTTCGTGCAATGGGTGCCACGAAAGGGAAGATTCGAAACGTGTTCCTCTATGAGGGTGTGATGGTTGGAATGATCGGAACCATCCTCGGAACACTGCTCGGACTGGTCATTTGCTACCTGCAGATCGAGTATCATCTGATACCGCTTGACACGGCAGTCTATATCATTCCTGCCATACCCGTGGAAATTCACTGGAACGATGTCGTGGCGATTTCGATGACCTCGCTCGCCTTCAATACAGTGGCTGCATTCATTCCGGCGAACCGGGCGGCCGGGCAAACGATCGTCGATTCCGTCAGGTGGGAATAGCAATGGCCAGGCGTACAGAACGGGAGATAGTGATCCGTGTTGAAGATGTGAAGAAGAGTTTTCCGGTAGCTCACAGAGACGGGGGTGAGAAGTCCGTTCTCGAGGTCCTCCGGGGCATCACGCTGGAGATCAGAAAAGGAGAGACGATCGCAATTGTCGGCGCCTCCGGAGCAGGCAAGAGTACACTGTTGCATATCCTCGGCACGCTGGACCGGCCCAGTGATGGAAAGGTGAAGTACAACGATCTGGACGTGGCATCACTTGAAGACGATGCGCTTTCCCGTTTCCGGAACCGGCATGTCGGATTCGTGTTTCAGTTCCACCATCTTCTTCCTGAGTTTTCCGCTGTCGAAAATGTTGCTATCCCTGCGATGATAAGCGGTGTTCCCCTGCGGCAGG
>JAOUDE010000142.1 GCA_029859455.1 Ignavibacteria bacterium
ACTTACGCATCCTTCTTCGAGCGCAAACTTGTGAGCTGAACTCGGCAAATCCTGCCCAAATTCAACCGCATTGTCACCCAGAAACATATCCGCCTGGGGGTTACCATGCGGCCCGAAGTGATCATGGTACTCAATGGCATACTCTTCTGCATTCCGCCGTGACTTGTGGCAGTTCATACAGAGCTGGCCGATACCTCCTTGTTCGATCGGAGATCCGTTGTTGAGGGTATCTGCTGTGACGATTCGGAGCTGATGCTCATTGGCCGCCGAATGAGGATCATGACATGATCCGCAAGTGAGGTTCCCTTCAAATTCGACAAGATCCGGATCTTTGAAACGCTCGACGAATCCGCTGCCGGTATGACAGGGGACGCATGTTCCGATCGATTGCGGGTAGGTAATCATTTCGGAGTGCTTTGCGTTCTTCCACATAGGCACAACGGTATGGTACGGCAGTTCGTCATGGCATTGCGCACACACACCAACTTCAAGAGATTTTCCAATCTTATCGCTGACGCCGTAGTGCTGGCCGCCCGGACCATGGCACGACTCGCAGCCGATCACCGCCGACTGTGCAAGCTGCGGATAGTTTGTAACGAGGTTATCCCAGTTCCCAGGCTCTCGAACAGCCGGGAACGTCCACCCGGTCGCAGCCATCTGGTCATCAAACCCGTTGTTTACCGCAAGCGTGTCAAAACCGCTTGTGTGACACTTGATGCAGCTCTCTGCATAAAAGGTGTGGTCAATGCCGTCAATTGCACGGGCAAACTTTGTCGCATGTCCCGTCTCCATCCAGTCTGTAAATTTGTCGGGCTGCACAACGCCGTTATGGCATGCTGCACACTGACCCTGAGAGATATCCGCAGGTACGCCCCCGACACCGCCGACACCTGTGTACGTGCCTGCGTACAGAGTGACCGAGGCATCCGCCGTGCCGCTGGCGGTCGTGATTTCCACACCGATGACATATTCTCCGGAGAGGTCGGACCTGAATGTGGTCATGAGAGTCGTCGTGCTGTCGAGCACTGCAACGGACCCGCCGGGAACCGAGGCCAAGCTCCACTCAACAGAGAGAATTTCTTCCCCCTCGGCCTCGCTGACGGAAAGAAACGCCATCCCTTCCTTCGGAATCACTTGGAGTCCGGAGGTCGGGTAGAGCGTCAGGCCGAGCTCAAGCAATTGCTCGGGTGACATCGGCTCGATCTTGATCACAGCCTCCTGGGCTGACAGGTCTGCGACGGGGGCCAGACCGAGCACCAGCAGGAGGGCTAACACAATCATGGTAGAAGTTGATTTCATCTGTTTCTTCTCCTAAGTCAGCGACACTGAGGCTTGTCGGATTCCCTGACTTCGTTGTTGCATGTTCAGGAAGGGTGGACTTGGCTTCTAAACCGGCAACTAGCATGCCAACAGAAACAGGCGAGAATTGTTTGATTCTTCGACTCCTCTCCACCTCGCGGGAGAAGGAATCCTGCCACGTTACCAGGAATGAGAACCTGTTTCTCAAAGGCGAAAACGGGATTATTTCGGCCGTATCCCGGCTCGGGGACGGAGGAACCGGATCGGAGGAGGGGGATGGAAACGGGAAGACCGGAGCAGAGCGCTCCGGTCTTCGGATTCAGGGAAGTGATTCCGCTATTTCTTTTCAGGGAGACCGTGAGCAATCTTTGCCCACATTTCTTCGAACTTGAATTCCTTGAATGTCGGGCTCTCTTCGTTGTGACAGGTCTTACAGAGTTTGCCCGTCTTGTCCCCCTCGACTAGTCCGGCGGCTTTTGATTTTTCCAGATCCCCCTTGCTGTGAAGAATCTTGTAACCTGAGGCGGCCCCGTGACACACTTCACAGGTCACCCCCTCTTCCATCTTGAAGGTCTTTTCGATATTCTTCGCGGTTCCGCCACCTGCTACATGGCACTTCAGGCAGGCTTCGCTTTCATGCGGGGGAGTGGACATCCCTTTCGCTTTGGCGATCTTCTTTGCCTCATCCCCCTTCAGCACCTCAAACGCCTTCGCATGGGCACTCGCTTCCCACACCTTGTACGACTCTCCTCCCTTCCCTGCTTTGTGACAGGTTGAGCAGAATTTCGCCCCGACATACTTGTTCTGTGCCACCACTGAAGTTCCGAACAACATGACGAGGATCATGGAAAACAACAGACGAACGATTACCATTGTGATCTCCTTAGCAAAATGCCTTCAACTGTTTCTCACGTGTGCAACATTTCTTTCTGACGTCTCTCAATCCTCCGAATGGTAAGGTACAGTGCGATTGCCAGTATGGTGATGATGACGGTCGAAATCCCGAACCCTATTCTTCGAAAGTAATATTCATCAATCGCCCGGGTTGCTTCGCCGGACACAAAGGAGGCTGCGGCAAATCCCTTGTCAAACACCGCCGTGCATTCTTCTTGATTGAAGCTATGAATAATCGTCCGGGTTTCAAAACGCGCCTGTCGTACATCCCGAAGCCGGAACAATGCATCACCGACTTCCATTCCTTTGTTCTCGGCATCGTCGACCAGCGCAGTCCCCCGCGCCTCCTCGGTTTCAAGGCTGTCGATCAGGCTGCTGATGTGCATGGCAAATTGATACCCCGCCGGGTTGAGGTCTTCCGCGTGACACTGCGAGCAAACCGCGTCTTCCGAAACACCGATCAGCTGGTCGGTCGCGGCAACAATTCCGTGATTCCCGTGGCAGGTTTCGCACTCAGGAAGACCCATTTCATCAAAGGCCGCCTTGTGAGGACTCTTCGAAAAAAGGTCAGCATTCAGCGCATGGCAGGTACCACAGACATTGGAAATGGACTCGATTCCTGGAGGAGTCGCGGCATGATTTCCGTGACAATCGTTGCACGCCGGCGCGGCAAGATCGTGTTTTCCCAGCAAAGCCTGCCCATGCACGCTGCCGGAGTATGTCTCAAGCTGATCTGTCGGAATCGGGTACTCCGCCATGTAGTCACTATTGCCGTGGCAGGTGGCGCAGGTACCGGGCACGTTCGTCGGGTAGACCGAAGAACGAACATCCTCAGCCCGCAGAATCTCGTGCCCGCCATGACAGCTCACACATTCCGCCGCCTTGGCATCTCCTGAAGCATTCTTCTCCCCATGGACACTTGTTCTGTATTTCTCACGCTGGTCAACCGGAAGCGAGGGATTATATGTGCGCATGTAGGCCGGGTTACTGTGACATCCGGCGCACGTCGCGACTACGTTCAGCGGGTGTACCGGTGATCGCTTGTCCTTTACACGAACAATGCCGTGAGCCCCATGACATGTGTTGCACTGAATGAGACTCTCCCCTCCCTTCACCGAGCCCCCGCCATGAACACTCCCCCTGATCAGAGAAAACTGGTCCGTGGGAAGATTTGCACCGAACGGCTTCATCGCGTCAGGATCTGAATGGCACCGGGCACAAACTGCTGAGATTTCATCACCGGCAGGAATACTCCGAAAGCCGGATTGCTCCGACATCGCTTGCTCCATGTCATCAGACGAAGAATCCCCCCCGTGGCAACCGGAACAGGAAATCCCGCTTCTGCGGTGAACATCAGATTGATACAGAACCGAAGGTCGATCCTCAAGCAATGAGTGGCACACGAAACACTGGTCCTCTTCTGCCGATCCGCGGGCATGGAACCCGGCAAGGAGGAAAAAAACTGTTGAGACCTGAATAACCTGTCGTTGAGTCATGCCATCCATCCAATGATAGTAAACAGGATGATGTAGAGCACGATGAATATACCGGCGTATGTCAGCAATCGGCTTTTCTGACCGATTTTACTCTTCCGGTCCAGGAAGGGAATGATCAGCCACAGGGCCCCTGCCGCTGAGAAGAACAAGACTCCCAGCTGTTCCCCTTCAAACGGTCCGATGTGAGCGGGAATATATTTCAAGGTCTGAAACATGAACATGAAATACCATTCAGGTTTGATCCCGGCCGGAGCAGAGGCAAGCGGGTCTGCCTTCTCCCCCAGTTCCCACGGGAAGAACACCGCCAGCAGAGCTATGAGGTTCAGAACCAGAAGCCAGAGAAGAAGATCCCGAAGGAGGAAGTTGGGAAAGAAGGGCATCGTCTTCTTCCCTTTGCCGTATTCACCTTCTTCACCAAACGGTTCACTCATTCCCTGCCGCTGGACCAGGATAAGATGAATTCCGAGAAGGACCGAAAATATTCCGGGAAACACAGCAACATGGAATCCAAAGAACCGGGTCAGTGTCGCACCCGTAACATCCTCACCACTTCGGAGGAACACCAGGAGCGGCTCTCCGATGAGGGGCAGCGCACCAGCGATGTCAGTCCCAACCTTGGTCGCAAAAAAGGCGAGTTCGTTCCACGGAAGCAGGTACCCGCTGAAGCCGAATCCAAGCGCCAGAAAGAACATCAGCATACCGGTCACCCAGGTGATCTCCCGCGGTTTCCGGTAGGCCCGTTCGAAGAAAACGCTGAACATGTGGATCATTGCGGCGAGGATAAACAGATTGGCCGCCCAGCTGTGAATCGATCTGATCAGCCAGCCGAATTCAACCTTGGACATGATGAACTGGATACTCTCGAACGCCAGCTCCTCGCTTCCCTTGTAATAGAGCAGAAGGAGGATCCCTGTCAGTACCTGAATGATGAACAGGAAGAGAGACACTCCTCCAAAATAATACCAGATCGAATGACTGTGAACCGGTACATACTTCTTACCCAGAAAATCCACAAGGGTTCTGAGCTGGACACGCTCATCGATCCATGTATATGCCCTGAACCAGATGCTCCCGTCCTTCTTCGGGGTCGATGGTGATGGCTGCCCGCCGGTCATGATTCATCACCTCGTGTGACATAGACGTCGTCGTCCTTTTGCACCACACGGAACTGTTCCAGAGGCCGGGGAGGTGGCCCCGAAAGCACTCTGCCATTCATGTCATATTTCCCGTTGTGACACGCACACCAGATGACTCCCAGATCCCGCCGGTACTGGACTGTGCAATCGAGATGGGTACATGTCGCCTCGTATGCGCGCAGGTCACCGGTTTCCAGCTTCACAACGATCACCGGTTTCCTCCCAAATCTGACAATCTTCGCGTTGGCCTCTTCAAACTCCTGAATAGTGCCAGCAAGGATACTCGAGACCTCAACTTCAGGCTGGGCAGGAGGTTTCAGAAAAGCAAAGATAGGATAAAGGACCGAACCGAGCCACACGGTGAGGCTTCCCCCGAGGATCAGCTTCAGGAAATCCCTTTTCCCTTCTGTTTCCGGTGATTCACTCATGGGAACCTTCCTGGTTTCTTCAGTTCAGGTTGGATTATGACAATCACTGCAGTTCATTTCTTTCCAGATCTCTCCGATATCGACCGGATGTTTGTAGTCGACCCCGCCCAGAGAGACCCGGAGCGAATCACCGACCATCTCCTGTGCCAGGATCGTATGACAGGCATTGCAGTCACGGGAGAGCACCTTCCCGTCATCACTCTCATGCTTCCCGTCGTGGCAGCGGAAGCAGCCGGGGTAGTAAAAGTGTCCGATATTATCGGTGAACCGTTTCCAGTTTACTTTCATTTCAGGGAAGTAGCTGCGCGAGTAGATGTTCTGCAGTTGTTCAATGGTTCTTTCAATCTGCTCCTTTTTCGCTGCCTCGATCTCCGGGTACTCGCTCTTGTAGAATTCCCGGATCAGAAGATCAATGCTGTCCCTGGCATTCTCCCTTGTACTGTACTCGGTCTCCAGGACTTCGACAGACTTGCTCTTGACGTACGGAAGCTCCGGGTCGATCCACCCGAGAGACATAAGGTGGTTCGTCGATCTCGCACCAGGATGATAGATATGTGACGGGCGATTGTGGCAGTCGATGCAGTCCATGGTGCGGGTCGGCATCCTGGACAGGGAATCATCGGTGATATCAATCTCATGATTTCGATAGGTCCTCTTGGTACCATCAGGGTTTGTTACGCTGACCACCGGAATCGTCTGTCGTGCGTTATCCAGTGCGACGTACTCGACCTTATGAGCGATATTCATATGCCAGTGAATCCCGGAAGTGGGCCCTGCTTCGACATTCCCCCCGCCGATCTTCATGAGCAGCTCCAGCATCCACTCGGTATTCTCTTCATCCCCCATGTAGTATTTGTTGACGTGGAGTTTCTCACTGTAGAAGTGCTTCGGCCAGTGACACTGTTCGCAGGTTTCCTGGGCGGGCCGCAAATTCTGAATCGGAGTCGGAATCGGCCGCGGGAATTTGTCGAAGAGGGCGGCATACACCTGATACGCGCCCGAAAGCTTGGACCTGACGAACCAGCCGGCTCCGGGACCGATATGACACTTCGCACATCCGACACGTGCATGGGGAGAGAACTGATATGCAGTGTACTCAGGCTCCATGACTGTGTGACAGGTTTCACCACAGAACTCGTCCGAATCCGTGTGCTCATAGGCCTGGAAACTCCCGAAGGCTGAAAGCATCAGAAGCAGAACGGATCCAGCAACAACTACGACCGTCGCCCGTCTGTG
>JAOUDE010000143.1 GCA_029859455.1 Ignavibacteria bacterium
AGTATTTGACTGTCTTTCCGGTCGTTTCCTCTGTGGTCACCATATAATTGCCGTCATCGGAAAGCCAGGCATTGTGGACATATCCTGCCGCCGGAATATTATGACGATATGAGAGTGTCGGCGCAGAGGGGTTGCTCAGATCATAGACCCCGATCGAACCACTTCCTCCTTCTGAAACGTAGACCAAATTGTCCCTGGGATACATATCGTGACATTCGATTCCGAATGTACTGAGCTGGACCGGACTGAGCGGATCAGCCAGAGAGAGGGTCCGCACCACTACTCCGCCATCCCCCTCGGCATACATCAGCGCGTTGGTAGTGTCGATTTCAATATTATGGGATGTAGAGAACCCGTTGTACGTGGCAGCCAGAGAGGCTGAATTCGGCAGATCGGAAAGGTCAATAATCTGTAATCCGCCGCCGCTCTCGTTCACCGCATAGGCATACGAGCGGTATGTTTTGATATCTCTCCAGAGTGAGTTTGAGCCGGGGATGAATGCAATCTCCGTCACCGTCGGAGCGTCGGTGATATCGACGATGCTCGTTCCGTTCTGCACTCCCAGAAGTGCATACTCCCTTCCATCCGGCGCCGTGTACCCCCAGCAATCATTGTAACCCACTGCAGGATACTGGTTGAGATTCGCAAGCAGTTCCAGTTCCGCAGATTCCTGGGCTCGCCCGATCGACAAGGTTGCCATGATGCAGGCCCCCCAAATGAACATTCGTCGTAACATTACTCCTCCGTTTTCATCAGATGAATTACTTCACCCGGAACGATCTTCCTTCCGGCACTAGTGTTGCGTTCCCCTTGTGCCCAGCTGTCGGTCCAGCATAAGGAGCGAGACTCCATGATTACCGATGATCCTCACCTGTTCGAGAACCTCCTGCGCAGTCTTCTCTTCTTCCACCTGCTCCGTAATAAACCATTGCAGTGTCACGACGGTTGGATAATCGTTTTCCCTGCCGGCCAGTTCATACAGGGCATTAATGCTCTTCGATACTTCCTGCTCGTGGGCCAGGACTTTTTCAAAAACATCCAGCGGAGACTTGAACCGGGCTTCCGGCTGATCGATCGCCTGCAAAGTAACCTGTCCGCCCCGGTCATGGACATAGCCGAAGAGCTTCATCGCATGGGCCGTTTCTTCCTGGTACTGCATAATCATCCAGTGCGCGAAACCCGGGAGGTTCTGGGACTCGAAATATGCGGCCATCGCAAGGTAGGAGTAGGCCGAGCTGAACTCGAACTGAATCTGATCGTTGAGCGCTTTCAATAGTTTCTTGCTTTTCATCGGGGGTTCCTGTCAGTTTATTATGTCGTCTTGCTTGAAACAGTCTGTTCGGCATACGAAATGCCGTCGGGGATTCCCGCACCGGCAAAACCCTTCCTGCGCAACATGCAACTATCACACGTGCCGCATGCCATTTCTTCTTCCTGGTAACACGACCACGTTAATTGAAAAGGGACTTTAAGGGACGCACCCAGCGTGACGATCTCCTCTTTCGAGAGATCAATCACCGGGGTTTCAATCCGGAGCCGCGACCCTGTCTTTGTTCCTGTACTGATAACACGATTGAACGCGACGAAGAATTCCCTACGGCAATCAGGATATCCTGAGGAATCCTCCTCTACTGCACCAACAACCACTGCGGACGCACCCAGAACCTCCGCCCAGCTGACCGCCGCACTCAGAAACAATGAGTTCCGGAAGGGGACATACGTCGAAGGGATCTCCGCACGATGGAGGTTTCCTGGGGGAACGCTGAGAGAACGGTCGGTGAGACTCGACCCTCCGATCTTCCCCAGGAAATCGAATGACAGAACAAGCCGTTCGACGCTGTTGTAGTAGTCAGCGATCGCTTTGAACGACCGCAACTCTCTCTGTTCGGTCCGTTGCCCATAGCACACGTGGAGAAAAGCAAGCCGGTATTCGCGCGCAGCGACCGCCGCGGCTACACAACTGTCCATCCCACCGCTTGCAAGGACCACAGCGAGCGGTTTCTCCTTCATACCCCCCTCGTGGCCGGTTCCCAAATATACTTGTGAAGCTGCATCTGGAACCGAACACTGAGGCCCGACTCAAGAATCCAGCGGGCAAGTTCCACCGGTTCAACGACGCCAAAGACCGGGGAGAACAAAACCGGGCACCGTTCCATCAGCCCGTACTGCCGGATTCGTTCGATGCTCCAGTCGAAGTCACTCTTCGAACCAACAACAAACTTCACTTCATCCCCCTTCTTCAGTGATGTGACGTTCGACCAGAGGTTCTTCATCTCCATCCCGCTTCCGGGACATTTGAAATCGACCACCCGCTTCACTCTGGGATCCACGGGGCTGATATCAATACTTCCCCCCGTTTCGAGGAGGACCTCATGTCCCTCATCGCACAATGCGCGCAGCAAGAGAGTGGCATTCTCCTGAACCAGCGGCTCTCCTCCGGTCACCTCCACCAGCGGACATCGATATTGACGGACCCTGTCGAGGATCTCAGCAATCTCCATCTCCGTCCCTTCGTGGAAAGCATATTCCGTGTCACAATACGTGCAGCGAAGATTACACCAGGTCAATCGGATGAAAACACAGGGGCGTCCTGCATGCTCTGATTCACCCTGAATGCTGTGAAAAATCTCATTGACAACGAGTGATGGCATTCCCCTGCCGAAAAAAGGTGGTTCTTTCAAAGTAAGAAGATGGCTCAGCAAATGCAAGATGACAGCCGCCCGGCTGCAGTCTTGATTCCGGGGAACGACAGGGAATTCCTTATCTCAATGGAGAGGGAGAAATCGGCGGGCGGGTCCGGAAAAACGGTGCACCCGGACAAATGGACCGGCACTAGTCCAGCCGTGATCTCGAGAGACAGTTCATGACAGAAGCCGCAACCACTTCACCATCGAGAGGCTTGAAAAGAAAATCATCCACTCCCAGCCTCTTTCCTGCAATCAGTGTTTCCCGGTCAATTCGGGTCGCGAGAAAGAGAAATGGGATGTTTCTGGTGTGACTCTGCTTTCGGATCGCCGAAAACAAATCGTAACCGGTCGATCCATCTGCGAAGTTCACTTCAGAGATGACAAGGTCAGGGGTGATCGATGCGATCGTGTCAGAAGCTTCATCACAGTTCAGGGCGGAAACGGTCCTGAGTCCGAATTTTCGTAATCGTTCACTGAGATTCATCAGAACTCTCTCGTCCTGATCAACGACAAGGACGGTCTTCCCGTTCTCTTTGGACGCCGTCGGGAACGACATTCCACCCGATACGGAGGTTTTCCCGTTTCTGTTCTTCAACACAGAAATCTGGTATTCGATCCTGCGCGACAAGGAGAGAGCGGCCGGATGATTCTTGTCGATTTCGGTCACCCGGTTCAGCGCTTTTGAAGCCGCTGCATAGCGCGCCATCTGGAAGCAACTCTCGGCTTCCCTCAGGTAATGTTCAATCTTCGCAAGTAGATACCTGTCCCTCAACTCTTCAGGCGTAACAGTCTCCTGAGTTGTCTGCACGTGGTTTACCCTTTGAGATCTGAATGAACGGCGGGGAGCCAATATGGAACAACGTACGACGGGCTCAGATCAAGTACTGTGTCCCACGTCACCGATACGACCAGACTTGGATGCTCTGTTGCAAATTCCTCGAAAACAACTAGATTTTCAGTATGAAGGCGATCAAGAACAGGGTCGAACCGGATCCCAGGGCGGCAATGATGAGCCTGGGCATCGTTTCATCTCTCCCCCTCCTCGTCAACACATGGGGTGCAATCGGGATGAGCGGGTTGTATCTCGTGACATACGCTCATCTGCATCATATCGGGCCTCTTCGCCTTGTCGCCAGAACAGCCAATGTGATCTGGTTCATCGGGTTCATCACAGTTCTCAATGGAGCAGGGAGGAGCGGAGAGATCCTGTTCGTTGCAGGAGGGGTGGCGTTCACACTGGAGGGGCTGGTGCACGGAATCAGAATCTCGGCACAGCTGGTGATCCTCCTCTGGGGTTCATCACTCCTCCTCTGGTCGGTCTCTCCACATCGTCTGATCGACGGGTTCAGCAGCTGGACACGCCCTGTCTCAGGAGGCTCCGGAAGTGTGATCATGCTGGTGACGGTGACCATGAATCTTGTCCCCGGGTTTATCCTGCAGGCACGACGAATTCGTCTGAGCATTCTCGCAAGAGGGATCGAGCCAACCGGAATCCAGAACCGTTTCAGATTCCTCTCATCAGCAGCGCTCCCCCTTTTCGCAGGATCAGCCAGGGCAGGACAGCAGATCGCGGTTGCCATGGACGCCCGCGCCTATCAGCCGGGCCGGCCTCGAAGCTCATTCTCATTTCTCAGACTCGGAATGAGAGACTATCTGCTCATGACCGGAGCGTTCGTGGTGGTTATCCTTTCCCTTTTGGTTTCAACCTCCTGAGAAATGCTCTCAGCTCCCGGGACCTCAGGAACTCCCCCCTGGGTACCTGGCCGGAGTCCCATAATTGTTCGTGAATGCGGGTTATTTCCGGAAGCTCATAGCCGACGGCATTCAGACCTTCAGGATTTGAAACGACTCGTGCCAATGGCCCTTCGATGACCACACGCCCATCCGCCAGGCCGAACATCTTCGTTGCATGTTCGGCCAGGAAATCAAGGTCATGGGAAACCAGCAGGATCGTCACGCCCCGCTCTGATTCTCTCCGCAGTATCCTCGTCAGGACACTCAGCCCATCCCCGTCCAATCCGACGGTTGGTTCGTCAAGCAGCAGAACATCCGGCCGCCTCATGAGCAGTGAAGCCAGGACGATTCTTCGTGCTTCACCCATGCTGAGGTGAAACGGCGACCGATCCAGGTAGCGATCCGGATCGAGACCTGTTTCGGTGAGGCACTCAGCCAACCGGTCATCTGACCTGTCATGCATTCCAAAACGAATCTCTTCCCTCACGGTCTGGCTGAGGAACTGCTCAGCAGGAAACTGAAACGACAGTCCGATCTTCGCCCTGAGCGCCTTGCCCGCGGAGCCGCGGGTTAGGACATTTGTTTCACCAACGTGAATCGATCCTCTCTCCGACTGCAACAACCCTTTTAGGAGAAGGAGGAGCGTGCTCTTTCCGGATCCCTCAGGACCGATAATTCCGACGCACTCGCCGCTCGTAATGCCAAGCGTCACCCCATTGAGTGCAGGTTTTGAACTCCCGTTTCTGACCGGATAGGAATACAATACATCCCGGATCTCAATATTCATCGGCAATAAGTCTGTCCCGCAGGGACACCGGCACTCCAAGCCTTATGAGCTCAGCGGCGCTGGCTGCGAGAACTTCAGGCCCTCCCTGGAGAACGACCGCTCCGTTCCCAATGATCACAACATGGTCCGCGAGGAGGGCTTCATCGGGAAACTGGGTAATCAACACGAGTGCGCTCTCGCGCGAGCCTGCCTCCGCAATGGCATCGGCGAGAAGTTTTCTGCGTGCACGGGGGGATAACAAAGTCGTCGCTTCATCCAGCACAAGATAGTGCGGACACGAAACGGCAACTGAGGCCAGTGCCACACGTTGTTTTTCGCCGCCGGAAAGGGATGCAGGTGATTGATCACGTATGCCGCTGAGGTCGAACCGACCGAGGAATTCCTCCACCGACCCGCGCATCAAATCAAACGGTATCTTCGCGTTCTCCAATCCGAAGGCGATCTCACGTTCGACGGTCATCGACGTGAACTGCAGATTCGGATCCTGAAAGACCACCCCGACCAACCGTCTCAGGTCAGACTGAGGGTTCCATTCGGTTGTCGGCACCGAATCGACTTCCACCACCCCCGAGGCGGGGGTCAGAATCCCGTTCATCAGGAGAGCGGACGTACTCTTCCCCGATCCGTTCGCTCCCATCATGGCGGTCACCCCCTTCCCCGGTATCCGGAAGGAGAGATTCCTGAGGACGTCGATGTCACTGCCGGGGTACCGGAATGTCACATCACGAAATTCAATCATCCGCTCGCACCGGAAGGAATAACTCACGGAGGCCGGATGAAACCAGTGCGCGGAGCGAGTCGCCTGCTTCAACAATGATTATCCCCTCAACCCCGGGCATCGATTCAATCAAAGCAATCCCCCGCTCCCGGCCGAGGACGAAGACCGCCGTCGAAAGAACATCCGCTTCCGTCGCGCCTTCCGAGATCACGGTCACACTCACAACATCATTCGCCGGCATCCCGGTCCGCGGATCGAGCAGATGATGATAACGAACCCCCTCCCGGACAAAATACCTTTGATAATCTCCCGATGTCGCTATCCCTGCAGTACCCGTCCTGAACTCTCCGAACATCGCCCCGTCATTGCGGGGGTGCCTCACCGAAACTGTCACGTCGCCCGGGTCCGGGCCGGCCGTCCCGTCCCAGTCCACACCGAGATTTCCACCGAGGTCCACGATAGATCGGTGGATTCCGTTCCGACGCAGGATCCCGATAGCCCGATCGACGGCATATCCCTTCGCTATCCCA
>JAOUDE010000144.1 GCA_029859455.1 Ignavibacteria bacterium
TGCCAGATCGAGCTGTGCATCGTTCATGACCAGTTGAGCGTTCTTCCCGCCGAGCTCCAGAGAGACGCGCTTCAGTGTCCGTGATGCAACCTCGGATATCTGTTTCCCGACCGCTGTCGATCCGGTAAAACTCACGAGATCAATATCCTCGTGTGAGACAATCGCCATACCCACTTCTCCACCGCCGCCATGAACGAGATTCACCACGCCCTCCGGAATACCGGCGTCCATCAGAATTTCCACGAGAGCCGTGGCAGTCGCCGGGGTATCCGTGGCCGGTTTGAAGACCACAGTGTTGCCGGAAAGGAGAGCGGGAAAAATTTTCCAGGTCGGAATTGCCATCGGAAAATTCCACGGAGTGACAATCCCCGCTACGCCGATCGGTACACGCAGGGCCATATTGAATTTGTTCTCCAGCTCAGACGGCACCGTATGCCCGAAGAGCCGGCGTCCCTCGGTGGCCGCGTAGTACGCCGTGTCAATCCCCTCCTGCACATCCCCGCGGGTTTCGGCCAGCACTTTCCCCATTTCCCTCGTCATCAACCGAGAGAGTTCTTCCTTCCGCTGGACCATCAGATCTCCGACCCGTCTCATGATATCCCCCCGCCTGGGTGCCGGGACGAGACGCCATTTTTCGAACGCCGCGCGGGCAGACCTCACCGCTGCATCCACTTCCTCTTTGCCTGATTTCGGGAAGATTCCCACTACTTCATCCCAGTTCGCGGGATTCCTGTTTTCGAACGTTCGGCGGGATTTCGCATCTACCCATTTCCCGTCGATGAAATTCTGATATTTCTTGGACATGTTGTTCCTTTCGGTTCAGATTGCGTCGGCCTACGATCCCAGACCGACACGTTGAAAAATATAGTCGACGTTGCGAAGGCTCTTCGCCGGATCGAACATCGCCTCCAGCTCCCCGGTATTCACCTTTGCAGTGACATCCTTGTTTTGTTTCAATAATGACAGAAACGATTGACCCGAGTTCCAGACTTCCATAGCGGTCGACTGGACAATCCGGTACGCGTCTTCCCGCCTGACCCCCTTCTTCGCAAGGGCCAGAAGAACGGACTGTGAGAAGATCAGCCCCTTTGTCCTGTCCAGATTGATCTTCATATTGTCAGGGTAGACCAGGAGCTTGTCGATCACGTCGGTGAAAAGCGCGGTCATGTAATCCAGCAGTATGCAACTGTCAGGAATGACTACCCGCTCAACCGATGAATGGGTGATATCGCGTTCATGCCAGAGAGCTACATTCTCCATCGCCGCCATCGCGTTTCCGCGCAGGACCCTCGAGAGCCCTGCAACCCGTTCACAGGTGATCGGGTTCCTCTTGTGTGGCATCGCGGAGGATCCCTTCTGGCCCTTCGAGAAATATTCTTCCGCTTCGAGAACTTCCGTCTTCTGGAGATGACGGATCTCCGTCGCAAATTTCTCCAGAGAACTGCCGATCACCGCTATCACGGCGAGAAACTCGGCATGACGGTCACGCTGGAGAATCTGTGTCGAAACGGGAGCGGGCCGGAGGCCCAGCTTGCTGCAGACATATTCCTCCACCGATGGATCCAGATGCTCGAATGTGCCGACCGCACCGGATACCTGACCAACTGAAATCCTCTCAATCGCTGCTTCCAGTCGTGCAATGTTCCTTCGCGTCTCATCGTACCAGAGAGCAAGCTTCAAGCCGAACGTTGTCGGTTCTGCGTGGATCCCGTGCGATCGGCCTACCATCACCGTGGTCTTGAATTCGCGCGCTCTCCTGCCCAGGACATCCCGCAACCCCTGCAGCCCCTTCATCAGGAGTTCCCCGGATTGCTTCATCTGAATCGACAGACAGGTATCGAGGACATCCGAGGAGGTCATCCCCAGGTGAATATAGCGTGAAGCAGGACCGACATGTTCTCCGACATTGGTCAAAAACGCGATCACGTCATGTTTGACCTCGCGCTCGATCTCATCAATTCTCGCCACTTCGAATCTGGATTTCGTTTTGATCTCCCGGAGCGCGTCAGCCGGAATAACCCCCAGCTCCGCCTGAGCCTCACAGGCAAGAACCTCGATCTCAAGCCAGATCCTGAATTTGTTCTCTTCCTCCCATATGGCGCCCATTTCAGGACGTGTGTAACGTTGGATCACGGAAAAAACTCCTCAAAAAGGGTGGTGAAACAGAAAGGTACAAAAAAAGGAAGAAGAAATGAAGAAGGTTCGCCAGGGAAGAGGGGACGATGGTAGTATGGAGTTACCTGCCGCTCGGACCCCGCTCGGCACGAAGGCTGAGCTCGATGATTTCACGGTTTCTCCATACCGTAACAGCCACGCTGGTCCCCTGCTTCACGGTGGCGAGAATTGAAGTCAGCGCCAGGCCGCTGTCAACGCGCTCTCCGTCTACCTTCAGAATAATATCCCCCGGCTTGAACCCTCCCCTCTCACCAGGCGAACCGGACTGCACGTCGCTCACGATGACACCGTCGGCGGTCTGGAGCCCGAAGTACCGGGCGATTCTCGCGTCGACCGCCTGGACCTCCAAACCGGTGAAGAAGCTCCGGTCGACCTTTCCGGTTTGTTTCAATTCCTCCATGATGAGCTTCACCTGATTGATCGGGATCGAGAACCCGACACCCACACTCCCGGAATTCGGTGTATAGATGACGGAGTTCACACCGATTACTTCCCCGAGGCTGTTCACCAGCGGCCCGCCACTGTTCCCTGAATTGATTGCAGCGTCGGTCTGAATCATCTTCCGATAGACCTTCTCCTCCTGGGTGCGGATGTTCATGTCGGTTGCACTCACAACACCCACCGTTACAGTCGGCTTGTCACTGATATCGAACAGACCAAAGGGATTCCCGAAAGCGATAACCCATTCGCCGATGATGACATCGTCGGAATCACCGAGGTGCAGATACGGGAGTCCGGTATCATCGATTTTCAGCAATGTCACATCAGACACCGGATCGGTACCTACGATTTCCGCTTCATACTTGTGGCCATTGGTCATGGTCACCGTTATCTCTTTCGCGTTTCCGGCGACATGATCATTGGTGAGGATGTAGCCATCAGAGGAAATAAGAAAGCCGGATCCGAGCGACTGCACCTGCTGGGTATAGACCCGGTCACCGAAGAACTGGCGGAAGAACGGATCGTCACCCCAGGGAGACCACCGGCGAAACTGACGGAGAGAGATGATGTTGATGCCGACGACGGCCGGGCTGACCGCGGCAACCGCCCGGGTAATGGCCGTTTGGCGGGAGGCGGAGATGTCATTGGGCGATTGATCCTGGAGTGATGCCTGTACCACACCCGGAACGACCGCGCCGGGAGGATCAGGCGGGGTGCCTTCCAGTGTCCCAGTGAGAAGAAAGCCGGCGAAGCCGCCGGTCAGTAACAGCGCTATTGCAGAGCCCATCTTCATAGCTGAACCTGGTCATGAACTCTTCTTGCGTTTCAGAACCTTCTTGACCGCGTCGACGATCGCGGTGCGCGAGACACCATATTTTTCCATCAGATCTGCCCCGTTGCCGGATTCCCCGAACGTATCCTTCACGGCGACAAACTCCTGTGGAACAGGATGACCCTGGGCAAGACACTCTGCGACAGCACTGCCGAGACCACAATGGATCTGATGATCCTCGGCTGTAACGATGGCGCCGGTCTCCTTCGCAGAGTCGAGAATGGCGGCGGTATCGAGCGGCTTGATCGTATGCATGTTGAGCAAGCGGACGGAAATCCCCTCCTTGTCCAGCACCTCCGCTGCCTTGACTGCTTCCCAGACCTGCAGGCCGCAGGCAATGACGGTTGCATCCGAGCCGTCAATCAGTCTGTTCGCGCGGCCGATTTCGAACGGTCCATCCTCGCCCGTGAACATCGGGGTTGCGTCCCGGAAATAGCGAAGGTAGATCGGTCCTCCGGTCACACCCATGGAGGCCTTGAAAGCTCTTTTCGTTTCATGGTAGTCTGCCGGAGAAACGACGGTCATGTGAGGCAGGACCCGCATCAGTGCAATATCCTCAAGCGACTGGTGTGTCGCACCGTCAGGTCCAACGGTGATTCCGCAATGAGACGCACAAATCTTCACCGGAAGTTCACTATATGCGAGCGACTGCCGGATCTGGTCGAACGGCCTTCCCGCAGCAAACTCGCCGTATGCAGAGGCGATCGGGACCTTGCCGACCAGGGCGAGTCCCGCCGCGATTCCCATCATGTCCGCTTCCGACACACCAACGGAAAAAAAACGTTCCGGATATTTCTTTGCAAACACATCGACCTTCACGGAAGGACTGACGTCACCGCCGAGGACGACGATATCACTGTTCTCCTCCGCCAGTTCCATCAGGGCATCCGAGAACCCCTGTCGCGTTGCCTTCTCTCCTGTGCTCTGTATTCGCTTCATGATTGTTTTGCCGTTTCCGGGACTTCTTCTTCCCATTCGAACGTGATAAAATCTCCGAACTTCGTCGGCGGAATCTCCAGGAGCGCCTGCTTTGCCTGTTCCTGGTTCGGCGGCACACCATGCCACTTGTAGTTGTCCTCCATGAAGGAGACGCCCCGCCCCATAAAGGTCTTCGCAATCACGACACTCGGTTTTCCTCTCGTCGCCTGCGCCTCTTCCATCGCACCGATGAACTCCTCCACATTGTGACCATCACACTCGATCACATTCCATCGGAACGCTCTCCACTTGTCCGCGAGCGGTTCGATCTCCATCACCTTGTCGGTCCGGTTGTCGATCTGGCAGAAGTTCCTGTCCACAATGGCGGTGAGGTTGTCGAGTCCGTAGTGCCCCGCCGTCATCATGCTCTCCCAGACCTGGCCTTCATCCAGTTCCCCATCCCCGTGCAGCACGACGACCCGGTTCGGCTTCTTGTCGAGCCGGAGGCCGAGACATGTTCCGACCGCAATCGACATCCCCTGTCCGAGCGAACCGGAGGCGACTTCAACCCCGGGCGCTCCGTGGGTATAGGCAGGAGCAGGATGCCCCTGGAGACGTGTATTGATCTTCCTCAGTGTCGAAAGTTCTTCGATCGGAAAATAGCCTGCCCTCGCCAGCGTTGCGTACCAGACGGGCGCCAGATGCCCCGCAGAAAGGAAGAAATAATCGCGCTCCGGCCAGTTGGGATTCGAGGAGTCACGCTTGAGGATCCTGAAGTAGAGCGAAGCAAAGATGTCGGCGAGGCCAAGCGGACCGCCGGAATGTCCCGACCCTGAGATCAAAAGCATCTTGATGATATCACGCCGGATCTGTTGTCCCATCTCGGCAATATCGGCGATCGAATTCTGATTGTTGTTTGTTCCTGTCATATCTCAGCCTTCTTGGTCTCTGTGTGTGTTACGCCCTCTCATGAATTGCAGAACCGGCTGCATGTGCCGGAGGAGAATTACCAGAAGGGCAGCTGTGCTGAACCACCGAAACGACCCGGTGGAGGCGGAAACTGTCAGCAAGCCAGCCCAATAATCTCCCGGAACAACCCAGAGGGCGACCATCAGCAGCAAGGTCGCCCCTGTATTGGCAACATTGACATTCCTGGTAACCTGAAAACCCGGAACCCAGATCAATCCCCAGAACCCGACCGCAGGGACACAGAGGAAGGAAAATACCCCGGCAGCGGTTGCAAGCCCTCTCCCGCCGTGGAACCGAAGCCAGACGGGAAAATTGTGTCCCAGCACTGCAGCGACCCCGGCACATGCAACAACAGTGAAATCTGAGCCGGGTAGGGACGATGTCAATGCAACCGCTCCAAACCCCTTGGCGAAATCGAGGGCCAGAACGGCAAGACCGACCAGTTTCGATCCGGAGACCTGGAAACTGTTCAGGGTGCCGACATTGCCACTGCCTGCCTTCCGGATGTCAATCCTGGATTTCCAACGAACAAGGAGAAACGCGGTTGGAACCGAACCGAGGAGGTATCCGAAAATGCTCCCCATCAAATACGTGAACAAGGTTGGCGCCGCCAGTCCTGTGCGATGATCGACAGCAGTTCGATGAACATAACAAAAAGGGGAAGGATAATCAAGATCGTGTGACCAGGCCGCGGTGACCCCAATGACCTGACAAAACCCTGAAGTGCGCTGTACCATGTTCAGCGCACCTTGGCGGCAACACCTTCCTGCTACCTTGCTTCTCCATGGCAAAACCGGTATATTTTCATTGATTTCAAACTTGCTCCTCCCCTCGTCCCTCAAATCCCGATCGATGAATCGCACAGAACTCACGAGTCTCCTCAGCAAGTTCAAGGAAGGGTTCGTTACGACCGATGAGGTGATCGAAGCCTTCGTTTCGGGCGCGTCCGAGTCCCTCGGTTTTGCTGTGGTGGACCACGGAAGGGAGGTCCGCCAGGGGTTCCCTGAGGTGGTCCTCGCAGAGGGTAAGACGAACGCTCAGGTGGCGGAGATCGCCCGGAGCATTGTCAGGACCGACACCTGTCTCCTCATCACACGGGCAACCAGAGAG
>JAOUDE010000004.1 GCA_029859455.1 Ignavibacteria bacterium
TGACCGGTATCGGATTCGACTCGATGAAATTCAGATCCATCAACGGAAGCAGCTTGTAATGCAGCTTCCGCGCCCTCTCGAACTTTCCTTTTAAGGCGTATCGAACTAGCTCGGAGAACATCTTCGGGACTTCATTGGCAACGACGGAAATGACGCCATCCGCTCCGAGTGACACGAGTGGCAATGTCAGGTTGTCGTCACCGGCCCAGACACCGAACCCGGGCCTGCGATGGCGGATGATCTCCATGATCTGGCTGAAGTCGGCCGAGGCCTCTTTGATGCCGATCACAAACGGGATCTCCTCTGCGAGGCGGAGGACTGTCTCTGCATTGATGTTGGATGCCGTCCTCCCCGGTACATTGTATATCACCATCGGCATCTCGGAGGAATCCGCGATCATGCTGAAGTGCTGATAGATCCCCTCCTGCGTCGGTTTATTGTAGTATGGTGCTACCGAGAGAATCGCCGCGGCGCCGGCATTCCTCGCCGCGATGGCAAGATCGACCGCTTTCATGGTGGAGTTGCTGCTCGCACCTGCGATCACCGGGACCTTTCCACCAACCCTCTCGACCACCGTTGCAATGACCATCGCCTGTTCCTCTTCCCCCAACGTAGCCCCTTCACCGGTGCTCCCCACGGGCACGAGCGCTTCCACCTTTCCGCTCAGCTGGAAGTCAACCAGTTCCGTAAGGCAGATCTCATCAACCGATCCGTCTTTCTTGAATGGTGTGACCAGGGCTGTGCCGGTTCCGCTGAACAACGGGTTCTTTTTCATAGTCAACTCGCTTTACTGATCAAGGAGATCGTTGATGGTATAGAACCCTTTCTTCCCCTGTATCCATTCGGCCGCGTGAAGGGCGCCGGACGCGAACCCTCTTCGAGAGCGCGCCGTATGGATCAGTTCAACGGAATCGAAAGGTGAATCGAACTGTACTTTGTGTATACCCGCCACGCTCCCCACACGAGTGGACGAGACATGCAGGTTCTGAGTCGGGATGATCCCTTTCGGATTCCCAACCTGCATCTCTCTTTTCCTCTTCATCGCTCCGAGAAGCTCTGACGCCAGTGTCAGTGCTGTTCCGCTCGGACTGTCCGCCTTCCCGCTGTGGTGCGTCTCATGGATCGCAACATCATACTCGTCGTGACGGTCGAACAGGCGTCCCGCCTCCCGTACGAGTTTCATCATGAGATTCACACCGGGAGAGAAATTGCTGGCACAGATGAACCCGATCTTTCCCTCCGACACGATCGAGCGGACGGTCTCCATCTGGCCGTCCCATCCGGTGGTTCCGACGACAAGATCGATCCCGGCAGCAGCGACAGCGCGGACCGAGTCGACCACCGCCTCCGGCGCTGAAAAATCGATACAGACATCGACGCCTTTCAGTGCCTGCGCCGTCAGCCCGGAACCGGACCTGTTGTTCGCGCGGGTGAACACAGCGCCGATGCTGACTGCACGCTCCGACGCGACCGCCTCAACCTCTTTCCCCATCCGTCCATAGCCGATCAGCGCGATGTTCATGTGCTCTCCCTGCCGGCCGGTTTCCCGGTAAGGGTGTCATGGAGCCGGCCTGAGCCGACCGTCGTGGCTTTTCTTCCGGCGATCTCATTCCCCGCCCGCGCCGCTGCCTGGAGGTCCTTCGTCCGGAGATATTCGAGAAGGAATGCTGCCCCGAACACATCACCGCATCCGGTGGCATCCGCAACGCTGACCCTGCCCTCAGCCGGAACATCAGAGCTGACGATTTTCTTTTTTTCGTTGCTGTAGACGGTTGCTCCTGATTTTCCTTTCGTGACCACCACACCCTTGACGCTCAATGTGAGGAGGTGGCCTGCCAACTCCCGTTCCGTCATCGGCTGTTCCGACAATCCGGCCGCCTCCTCTTCGTTCAGCTGGACCGTATCGGTCATGAACGCCCACCGCCTCCAATCGACCAGAGGCCTGCGAACCCGCCCGTTATCCCCTGTGACCCCGAGTGTGAGACTGTGAAAATCAAAATGGATCGGAATTCCATGGGAGCGGACCGTCATCCGGATCTGATCGAGTGTCTCCAGTGTGAGGTCAAATCCTGAGATCATGTTCAGGAGGATCCCGTCAGCGGAGAGATATCTGCGGATCTTCTTATAAGGAATCGGTGCAGCGATGTTGGTCGACTGCTCACGCCGTTCAGCCTTGTTTCCATAAAACAGTTCGACCCTGTTCGTTGGCTCCTCGAATTTGAAAATACCGCGCGTGTCGATATTCGAAAACTGGCCGAGATGATCCAGCAATGGGCCGTAGTCGGACTTGTTGACTCCGAATACAGGGACGACGGAGTCATCCTTCCCAAGCAGGCTGGCAAGCGTCATCACGGAATAGTAGATTCCACCGTAACTCTCCACCGGGTTTCCGGATTCAGGATGAATCCGGTCCATGCAGAAGTGACCGACAACAAGAATCTTCATGATACTCCGGTTCTCGCGGGAAACTGAGAGACAGGCTCGATGAGTCGAATGCGGTTCCGGACGGTGCGACCCCGGCGGGTCCACCGTGCTGGGGTCAGCGTCAGAATTTCGCCCCGTTTTTCTTGAATTCCACCAGCTTCTGCTTCAGGGACGCTTCGCCGAGGGCGAGAATCTGGGCCGCGAGAACCGCGGCATTTCTGGCGCCGGCTGATCCGATCGCGACGGTGGCGACAGGAACACCGGCGGGCATCTGGACAATGGAATAGAGGGCGTCCACACCGTTCAGCGCGGACCCCTCAAGCGGAACGCCGATCACAGGAAGTGTCGTGAGTGCCGCGCAGACCCCCGGAAGGTGTGCAGCCATCCCCGCGGCAGCGATGATGACACCATAGCCGTTCTTCTCCGCCTGCTTCACGAACTCCGCCGTTTCGTCAGGCTGACGGTGCGCCGATGAAATCTTCAGATCAAAACCGATACCGAAACTGTTCAGGTAGGAACAACACTGTTCCATCGTCTTTTCGTCTGACTTACTGCCGAGCAGAATTGCAACCTTTTTCATTGCTTCAACCTCAAATTCGTGCTGTATAGGGATAGCCTCCTGCCTCGCACATCCGCCAGATCTGCTGACAGGAGAATTTGTTCTCACAAAGCGCACGGCCGATCACAACCGAGTCGACTCCGGACTCCTCAAGGTCCTGAATTTCGAACAGATCATCCAGCCCGCCGATCCCGCCCGATGCGGTGATCCGGAGCCCGGACTTGTTTGCCAGCTCGCGAAGGACTTTGGTGTTGACCCCACGCAGAGTGCCGTCGAGCCGGATGTCGGTGTAATGAATCCGGGTGAACCCCATCGATTTGGCATTCAGGGCAACCGTCATAGCAGTCAGGCCGGAAGACTCGACCCATCCGTGCGTGGCAACGATCCCGTCCATCGCGTCAATCCCGACAACCACCTTGCTCGGACCGAATTCCTCGATCACCCTTCCCGCTTCATCCGGATCATCGATGAACATCGTGCTGATGACAACCCGGTAGACTCCGATGTCGAACGCGCGCCTGACATCATCGAGGGTTCGAAGGCCTCCACCGAGCTCAAAGGGAATGTCCACGGCGGTGACCATCTCTTCGATGACAGGGAAATTCACAAGACGTCCCTGGAGTGCCCCGTCAACATCGGTAATGTGGAGCGATTTGGCGTTCTCCTTCCGCCAGAGTTTCGCCATTTCGACAGGGTCATCGGAATAGGCGAACCCCTCCACGCCGCGGACCATCTGCACACAGCGTCCGTTCTTGATTTCCATGGCCGGTATAATAAGGAGCATCGAAACGGGGTTCCTGATCGGTCGTAACTGTGTCAAAATGCAGAAAACCTCCCTTAGTTTCAAGCAACCATGAACTCCTGCCTTTCCTGAACGAACGGACGGCCCGGCAACTTTTATTTCAGACCGGAATTCTCTACCATCGGTAGCCCTGATCTTCCATCTCCGAGTCCTTGCCGTATGAAGATTCTCCTTGTCCCGTGCCTTATGATCCTTGCTGTGACCGCCCGGTTGAATGGTCAGACGGAAGAGCCGCGGCTTATCGTGCTGATCAGCATAGACCAGCTGCCGTACAGTTTCCTGACCAGGTTCGAGCCGTTCTTCGGAGAAGGAGGGTTCAGGCGCCTTCTCAGACACGGCGCGGTCTTTACGGAGGCGCGTTTCGATTATGCCTCCACATTCACAGGGCCGGGACACGCGACGATCGGAAGTGGGACGTATCCTCATCAGCATGGGATTGTCGGAAACGGCTGGCACGACACAGCAACCGCCCGGAATGTCTATTGCGTGGAGGACAGCTCCGTGCAACAAATCGGAGGAGAAGGTGACGGACGGTCACCGAGACTCCTTTCCGTGACGACGCTCAGTGACGAGCTTCGGACCTCGAGCGGGTTCCGGTCGCGCGTCCTCTCTGTCGCGCAGAAGGACCGCTCTGCCATACTGCTTGGAGGAAAGCATGCGAACGCGGCGTACTGGGTGAGCGATTCGCTGTTTGTTTCGTCAACATACTACATGAACCGGCTGCCTGACTGGGCAGCTGCCTTTAATGCAAGCGGCGTGGCAACAGGATTCTTCGGTGCATGGTGGGAGAAGACCCTCCCCCCGACGGCGTTTGTCTCGATGGATATGGATGACGCTCCGTATGAAGGGAATGTTCACGGCCTCGGCCGGACATTCCCGCATCGCATTACCGGAAACGACACCACATCCGTTACCGCGAACTACTTCAGCGCCCTCTGGCACTCCCCGTTTCTGAATGAATGGATGATGGCATTTATCCGCACGGCTCTCGACCAGGAACAGCTCGGATCGGGTGCCGCAACCGACATGCTGTGCATCGGTCTGTCAGCCAACGATGCGGTGGGGCATACCTTCGGGCCGGAGAGCCACGAGATCGTGGAGATGACCGTGCACACGGACAGACTGCTCGCCGATTTCTTCAGCTTCCTCGATGAGCGGATTGGTCTCGACCGGTGCATTATAGCCCTGACAAGCGATCATGGAATCCCGCCGATCCCTGAATCGATTCTTGCGCAAAATGACGGAAGGAAAGCGGGCCGCGCGGACCGGACCGTCATCGGGGGCCTCTGTGAAGGATACCTTGACCGTACCTACAGCCATCCCGACGTCAGCCTGCCGTGGCTTGCAAGAGTGGTCGACGGGAATATTTATCTGAACCGCCGGTCCCTCGAACGGATGGGGATCTCCCCGGAAAGCGCAACGCAGACACTGTCGGATTCTCTGCGAGGAAGCGATCTGATCGCCGCTGTGATGACGCGGGATGGAAACTGGTCGAGGGAGGACTGGATTACCGGAAAACTGAGAAACAGCTTCAACGAGGAGCGAAGCGGCGACATTCTTTACGCACTCGCTCCTTATTTCATCGATTATGCCGGGCCGGGCACCGACCATGGACAGCCATATGACTATGATACGCATGTGCCGGTGATCCTGATGGGCGCCGGGGTGGTACCCGGGAGCTATGACAGCAAGGCGAGTCCGGCCGATCTCGCACCGACCATCGCAACGATCCTTGGAATCCCGTTCCCGGAAGGCCGTGACGGAAGGGTGTTGAAGGAAGCGTTACGGTGAAGAGGAACGCCGGAATGGGATTGAAACAAGAGCCCAGTCGGCTGAGGTCGCCTCGCCGGGCCTGATCCCCTCCGCATCGAACACGACATTCTCCCCGTCGATCTTGCCGGTCACCCACCAGGTGACCTGACCACGTGAGATAAACCTATCAGCCGCACTGGAATCAACATCGACATCCCCTCCCGCGATTCCGTTCTTCCGAAGAATCTTCTCACCAACTCTGCGGAGAAACAGTTGCAGAAATGCTCCCCTTTTGTCAGAATCCCGAAAACCGATCATCCACCTGTTTCCTTCCTTGAGAACAACCACTTCCGGCTGAAACACCTGCAGGATGCCAGCTGTCATTTTCCGCGGAAACCGCCGAACATGGATCGCGTCTGCCCGGAACTTCTCAATCTTCTCCTTGTCAAGCGGCTGCCGGGTCATGAACATCATATCATCACCTGGTGAGAAGCCGACGCCGCGCTCTCCCCAGGCGACAGGGACCATTCCTTTCTCGCTATCAATCAGGTCTGCCGAGTCATACACAACCTGCCAGCATAACAATCCGGCGACATGCTCCCGAACGACCGGCTCCATCGTTTCGGTCGGAATGAAGAATATCCGGAATCCCAGAAGAGAGAATGCAAATGTGAAATGCTTTTCCGATTCCTCGTAGAACCAGGGTGTAATCGAAACAAAGCGGTACTCTTTCCCGACAGATTCGTCGGTGAAAAGGGAGAAATCGAACCGGACCATCGGCGACCGCGCGGCCTCGCGGCGACGGATGTAAAGACGGGCCGCCTGGTACAGCAGGGTGAGGAGGTAATAGCCGAGTATGCAAGAGAGAATGGTCAGAAACATTGCGGTTGAGAACCAACAGAAGGTTGCTTCCGGGCTTCCAGGAAAGGAGGGTCGGGCCGGATTAGCGTGACGTGAACTTCTTCCGACGGTTCCGGATATAGTCGACGAACACAAACTCACCAAGGTTGTTCAGGTCGGAATAATAGGCGCGGCCCTGGTTCGCTTTGGTAAGCTCCTCGACGAAGTCGATCAGGTAGGGATCGCGGGCCACCATGAATGTGGTGATCGGGATCCGCTCCCGGCGGCATGCTACCGCTTCGTCCAGTGTCTTGTTCACGATTCGCGGATCGAGTCCGAAGGAATTCTTGTAGAGGCGACCGTTCGAGTCGTACATGGCGGAGGGCTTGCCATCCGTGACCATGAAGATCTGTTTGTTGCTGTTCCCCCGGCGTCGCAGCAGATTGCGGGCCATCTGCAACCCTGCCCTGGTGTTGGTGTGGAACGGGCCGACATTCAGGAACGGAATTTCGTTGATGCTGACCAGGCTGGCATCATCACCAAAGGTGACGAGGGCAAGGTAGTCCTTCGGATAGCGGGTTGAGATCATCTCTGAGAGCGCAAGAGCAACCTGCTTTGCCGGCGTGATCCTGTCCTCTCCGTAGAGAATCATGCTGTGGCTGATATCGATCATCAGAATCGTGGCGCATGTCGTCTGGTGCTCGGTTTCATACACTTCCAGATCTTCTTCGCGAAGATTGAAGTTATCGATCCCGTCACGCCGGAAGGCGTTCGTCAGCGTGGAGGTAAGATCGATATTGGTCGGCTGGTCGCCGAAAGTGAACTTCTTCGTCTCACCCTGACGTTCCGTCCCGCGGCCGGTATTCGGCGTCTCGTGCGATCCCGCCGGCCCCTTCTTCAGGGATGTGAAGACTTCATTGAGGGCGTCCTGCCGGATCCGCTGAATGCCTTTCGTGGTGAGGGTAATGACATCCCTTACATCCTCGATCAGTCCCTCTTCCTTCAGCTTCTCCACCAGATCGTCGATCGTCATCGACTCGTCGAACAGACCGTATTCCTCAGCGATCTCGCGAAGCCACTCGAGAGCCTCCTCGACATCTCCGCTCGATTTGACGACGAGATAATTGAACAGCGACACCATCTGCTGGAGGCGCTGCTCATCGGTTGCGGAGCCCTGTTCCCATTTGGAATACTGAAATCGCACGCGGTCCGCCTTTGCCTGCTAGTCCTCCTCCAGACCCCGCCCCGGTCCGGAGAAAATGCTTCCGACGAGGTCTCGGTAGGAGGTCACATGATCGACTTCATCCTTGGCCAGCCTTGAGTTCTGGTGAAGTCCGTCCAGAACGAACTCCATCATCGAAGGGAGTTCATACTCCTCATCAATTCCTTTCATATGCTGAAGCGTCAGCTCACGAAGCCCTGCCACCCGGCTCAGTTCCCGCGTGTAGTCACCGATCGTCATTTCGTCCGACACTTCCGCCTTGTTCCCCGCTTCGAACCAGTCGACAATCGGTCCGTACTCCGGATCGACCGGTCGGTCCGATTCCGGGTTCTGCCGCTGTCGCTTCCGGAGAGGATCGGGAAAATACTTCTTGAACGTTTCGCGCACGGCACGTCCGACCAGCGCTTTGCTGACCTTCGTCGATCCTTCCTGTTCACCTTCGAATACCAGTTCGATCTTCCCGGTCAAACCCGGCAGCACATGAGGCAGATCGCACATCCTTGGAACCGCGATCCGGTCACCCGCAACGATCGCACGCCGCTCCGCATTGCTCGTGAGGTTCTCCATCGAACTGATCGTGAGGCGGGCACTCACGCCCGACTTCTGATCGACGAACTCGCTTTTTCTCGCTTCGAACGCGATCTGATCGATGATCTCGCGGAAGAAACGGGGAATCCGCACATCGACATTCTCTCTTGTCAGATCCGCTTCCTGCTCGGTGATCCTGATCGAGTCTTCGAGCGACCGCGGATAGTGGGTCATGATCTGGGAATCGATCCGGTCTTTGAGCGGCGTGATGATGTTCCCGCGGTTCGTGTAGTCCTCCGGGTTCGCCGTGAACACCAGCATGATGTCCAGAGGTATTCTGATGTTGAACCCGCGTATCTGCAGGTCTTTCTCTTCGAGAATATTGAAGAGTCCCACCTGGATCCTCGGCTGGAGGTCCGGCAGCTCGTTGATGGCGAAGATGCCGCGGTTGCACCGCGGTACGATACCGAAGTGAATCGCTCCCTCGTGCGCGTAATGGAGGCGGCGGGCGGCGGCCTTGATCGGGTCGATATCGCCGATCAGATCGGCGATCGTGACATCAGGGGTGGCCAGCTTCTCCCCATACCGGAGATCGCGGTGAATCCACTCGATCGGAGTCCTGTCGCCGAATTCCGCAACCAGGTCGACAGCATGCTTGCTGACAGGATTGAACGGATCATCGTTGATTTCGCTTCCCTGTACCGCGGGGACTTCTTCATCCAGTAGCTGGGGGAGCATACGGACGATCCGTGTCTTCGCCTGTCCCCGCAAACCGAGGAGGATAATATCATGTTTGGCCAGGATCGCGTTCACCAGCGCGGGGACAACGGTCTTCTCATATCCGATGATTCCGGGGAAGAGCGGTTCCTTCCGGTCCAGCTTTGCAATCAGGTTCGCACGCATCTCGTCTTTTACGGTGCGTGTCTTGTAACCTGACTTCCTGAGTTCGCCGAGTGTGGTGGGTCGCTTCATAGTCTCCTTCGCAGTGCGCTGATGCGGCACCTCTTCGGTCAATGTACCCCGTTTGATTCTGAAATGCAACGAGATGCCCATGCGTCAATTGAATATCCTGGCAAAATTCGGTACCATGACACCTGCGTCCTCCATGATGCCTCCAATCGAAAAAGCACTTATCATTCGTCTCAGTTCCGTCGGCGATATCCTTCTTTCCACACCGCTTATCCGGGTTCTCCGACAGCAGTATCCTGAGTGCAGGCTCGACTATCTTGTCAAGCGGGAATTCGCAGAGGTCGTCCGTCACAATCCGTATCTCTCCTCTGTGATCGAACTCGAGCCGGGCTCGTTTGACAAAATACGGTCGATGCGCGGGGAGATCCGGTCGAGAGGGTACGATCTTGTGATCGATATTCATGACAGCCTGAGGAGCCGCTACCTCTGTGCCGGAGAACGCAATGTCGTGAAGATCAACAAGCGGAGGATCGCCCGGTTTGTTCTGATCAGCACAGGGATCGACCTGTACGGTTCATCGGCGCACAGCGTGACACAGCGGTACCTTGATACGATGTCATCGTTTGGGGTGGAGGATGACAGAAGGGGGCTGGAAATTCATATTCCGGATGAACTCCGTGACCGGGCAGAAAGGACCATTGCGCAGGCACGCCGGCCTTTGATCGGCATCGCTGCCGGTGCGAGCCGCGGAACCAAGATGTGGTCTCCGGACGGATTCACGGAAACCGCGGTAACGCTGAGTCAGACAACGGGGACCGACATCATTCTGTTCGGATCGGCCGCTGAGGCGGATCTCTGTGTCGGGATCGAGCAGGCGGTTCGTTCGCGGGACGGCGGAATCGGAGTGATCAATATGGCCGGCAAGACAACACTGCTCGAAGCGGCGGCATTGATGGATCACTGCCGCGTGGTCATCACCAATGATTCCGGGCTGATGCATCTGGCGACGGCGAGGAAACGCCCTGTCGTCGCCCTCTTTGGCCCCACGGTCCGGCAGTTCGGGTTCTTTCCGGTCGGATCGGAGCATGTCGTGGTCCAGAACAAAGGGCTTTCCTGCAGACCCTGCTCGGCGCACGGGACAACCCGGTGCCCTAAAGGACACTTTCGCTGTATGAACGATATTTCTCCCGCTTCGGTGATTGACGCCGCCCGCGGACTGATGAGCGCCTGACCCATGCTCTCTGTCTGGCAAGCGATCTATTCCGTTCTTATCCTCCCGCTTCTCTGGATCTCGTTTCAGATCAGCGGGTTGTTCAACGCGAAGATCCGACGGGGAATCCGGGGAAGGGACGGATTGCTGGAAAGCCTGAAGAAATGGAACGACTCGGTTTCAACCGGCATGCGCATCTGGATCCATTCGTCATCGATGGGGGAATTCGAACAGGCGAAGCCGATCATCGGCAAGCTCCGCCGTCAGTATCCCGACCTGACTGTGCTGGTTTCGTTCTTCTCTCCGTCCGGGCTCGAGAATTCCAGAAATTATCCTCTGGCGGATTACGTCACCTACATTCCGTTCGACTCGCACAGGAACGCCCGGAGGTTTATCGACCTTGTACGGCCCGATCTCGCGCTGTTCGTACGGTATGATCTCTGGCCGAACCACATCTGGGAGTTGAAACGGCGGAACATACCGGTCTGCATCGTCAATGCAACACTGAGCCGGCTGACAATCCGGAGACTGCCGTTCGTCCGGGGGTTTCACAGATCGCTCTACAACGCGCTCGAAGCAATCCTGACTGTTTCCGGATCAGATGCCGAAACGTATCGCCTCTTTGGGCTGACGAGCCCGCGGATCGAGGTCATGGGCGACACGCGATTTGACCAGGTCAGTGCCCGATGTCAGGAAGCAAAGAACAAGCCGTTCCTTCCCGAACAGATTACGAAGGGCAGAAGAGTCCTGATCGGCGGGAGCTGCTGGCACGAGGATGACGCCGTACTTTTCCCTGCGTTCTTCCGGATCGCCGCTTCCCTCCCCGAGGCGCTGCTGATTTACGTCCCTCACGAACCGACCGAGCGCCATCTCACCGGCGTCGCTGAAGCGCTCAGGGGTAGGGCGCTGTGGTGCAGGCTGTCCGCGATTGATCGGTATCAGGGGGAACCGGTGATCGTGGTGGACAGCATCGGAAAACTCCTCGCGTTGTATGCAGAGGCGGATGTCGCCTTTATCGGTGGATCGTTCGGACAGGGGATCCACAACGTTCTGGAGGCCGCCGTTTTCGGTATCCCTGTCGTGTTCGGGCCCCGGCACCAGAACTCTCAGGAACCGCTGGAACTGGTTGAAATCGGCGGTGCGTTTGTTGTTGCCAATGAAGAGGAAATGGTAAGGACCGTCGGCAACCTGCTGGATGATCAGATCGCGCGGGACGCTGCCGGCAGACGTTCCTCGGAATTCGTTGCCCGTCACACCGGTGCAACCGACCGGCTGGTCTCCCGACTGGCCCCGTTCATCGGAACTCAAGCATTGAAACAACCGACCGCGGAGACGACAACATGAAAACCGCATACCTTGACATCATCAGCGGCATCGCAGGTGATATGACGATCGCGGCGTTCGTAAGCGCCGGCGTCCCGCTCGATACGCTTGCAAAGGAGTTGAGGCGGCTTCCGGTCGGTCCATTCGAGTTGAGTGGTTCTCACGTCACACGGAGCGGGATCGATGCGGTCCATATTGACGTAATGGTTCCCGAAACAGCGCCGGCTCATCGCCATCTGAAAGAGATCGTTTCATTGATCGCGGAAGCCGGCTATTCCCCGCTGACCACGTCCCGCGCGTCGAAAATCTTCCAGGTCCTGGCCGCCGCTGAGGCACGCGTGCATAACACGACGCCGGAGAAGATCCATTTTCATGAGGTGGGCGCCGTCGACGCCATTGTGGATATTGTCGGAACCGCCCTTTGCCTCGAGATGCTTGGTATCGATGAAGTGTACAGCTCGGCCGTGAAGGTCGGCCATGGGGGGACGGTTCGGGCCGCCCATGGAACCCTGCCTGTCCCGACCCCGGCAACGATGGAGATTCTCCGCGGCTATCCGGTTCTCCTGACTGAGATCCCGCATGAGCTGACCACACCAACCGGCGCTGCGATCATCGCAGCGCTTTCATCCGGGATGTTGCCGGACCTCCCGATGAGCGTCGAATCGATCGGTTACGGGGCCGGAACAGCTGATTTCAGGGAGGTACCGAACCTTCTCAGGATCCTGATCGGAGAACCGGCTGACGCGGAACTGCATGACGATGTTCTGGTGATCGAAACAAACATCGACGACATGAACCCAGAGATCTACCCCTACGTGCTGGAAAAACTGCTTGCATCGGGGGCTCAGGAGGCCTATCTTACTCCTGTCATCATGAAAAAGGGAAGGCCGGGAATCGTTCTGACCGCCCTTGTGAACAGGATGAAACTGGATGACGTTATTCGGTGTTTTCATACCGAGACCACGACCATCGGTCTCCGGATCAGACCAGCGAATCGCAGAAAGCTCCCCCGCAGGCAAAGGACCATCAACACGACACTCGGCCCGGTCTCCGTCAAGGTTATCGAACGCGACGGGAAGGAAACCATCACGCCGGAATACGAGGAGTGCAGGCGGATTGCCATCGAACGGCATCTCCCTCTGGTCACAGTGTATCGCATTATTGAGCAGGAGGCGCGCGGGCAGGCGTAACCGCTCCGCTCCGGCTCTTTCGTTTTTCGTTCATTATGGAGGAAACCATGAATTCACGTTTCAGACCGCTGATGCTGCTGTCGACAACCGCCGGCCTGGTCGCGATTGTGGCGACCATCGCCTCGGCTCTGACAGTGGCGGCAATCAGTCTGGATCAGCTCACGAACGATTCAGATCTGATTGTGCACGGAACAGTGCTCTCCTCGCACTCAACATGGGAGGATCAGAGCATCTATACCTACACCACCATCCGTGTCACGGAGACCCTCAAGGGGCCCTCGGAAACGGAGATCGTCGTGAAACAGCTCGGCGGCGCCGTGGGTGACACCCGGGCGGAGATCGACGGCAGTCCGGTCCTCAACCCCGGTGATGAGCTGGTGCTTTTCCTCAGAGACTGGCAGGAAAGCTACTGGATCCATTCGATTGTCCTGGGCAAATTTTCGGTCCTGCGCGAGAACGGAGTTCCGATGGCGGTCAGTGACCTGAACAACGTGGGCCTTGTGGATCCGGCTACAGGCCTGGAAATCACCGATCCGACAGTCAAGCGCAACGCCATCGAACTGTCAGCCTTCTTCTCTGCAATCCGATCATTCGACCAACAGTGATGACAAGGGAGAACCAAACGATGACTTCGAACCGACCCAAGCGGAAGGGCATCGCATCTCTTGTGATCCTTCCATCCATTTTTCTTTTCGCGGGATTCTGCATTCTCACCAGCGGTATCGGTGACTACCGGCTCTATCAGCCCGACGATATCCCGTTCGTTTATCAACTAAACAGCTCTACGCCGGCTGAGTACCTGGAGTCGATCGAGCGCGGCCACCTGCAGTGGAATGATGTTCCATCATCCTATTTCGAGTTCACCAGGGGCGCGAACACATCCGCCGAGAGTCCGGCGTTCGACGGAATCAACCTGGTGTTCTTCGATCTTGAAGGAGTGAACTTCGGTCCGCCGCCGAGCAACGTGATCGCGTTTTCGCAGACCTGGACCTCCACCGCAGGCGGATATCATGCCATCGAGTCCGACCTGATCTGGAACGCACGTGACTTCCCGCCCAGCCCGACCGGCCAGGGGGGACAGCAGGACCTCCAGAGCGTGATTGCCCACGAGTTCGGCCACCACCTCGGCCTCGGACATCAGGGTCCGTTCGGCGGCCCTCCCGGTTGCGGTGAGACAATCCTCCAGGCTGTGATGTACGGTTTCAGTTCGTCCGGGGACACCTCTAACCGCCATCTGCATATTCATGATATCGCCGGCGTCTCAGCGATCTATCCGACATGGATTCTCCTCGGAAATGTCACGGATGCCTCCACCATGGAGGTTATTGAGGGTGCTCAGATCGAGTACCTCGGTACAAACTCCCTCTCCGTCGGTGTGGTCTCCGGTTCACAGCGGCCAGGTGAAGTATTCACACTGGATTTCAGCGATGCATCGGGTGATTACGGCAACGTGGTCCTTGACCAGACCTTCGATGTGGTGATCGACGCATTCGGGTATCTTGCGGATACCACGACGATCTCTTTCAATCCTCCCGGCGGACCCGGCGAGACTGAGACCCTGATCCATGACGTTGCACTTGACATCGCGCCGGATGCCTCCTTCGCCGGAATTGTTCGCGACGCCGGCACATCCGATCCGATCGCTGCAACGATTGAGTTTTATGGCTCGTACGATCCGGACGGCCTGACATTTTCAACGACGACCAATCCTGACGGGAGCTACTCCGCTACCATTCCCGGTGAGGAGATCTACCGCATCGTGGTCAAACCGGCAGCGCCGTATATCGATTCTCTCAGCGCCGAGGATGTCCTTCTCCCGACATCCGGTCTCGTGATGGACTGGGATCTGACCGAGGCTGAGGTTCTGCTGGTCGACGACGACGGCGGGGATGCATACGAGACATATTATCTGGAATCGTTGAACCGACTGAACATCAGCCGGCGTACGTACAGCGTGGCGGACAGCGGTGCGGTTCCGACGGAGATCCTTGGTACGTTTTCACAGCCGCCCGTGCTGGTCTGGTTTACCGGAGATGAAACGACCGAGGCGCTGACAGACGAAGAGGGAGCCTCTATTATAGGGCACCTTGATAACAACGGCTATGCGATCATCACCGGACAAAATATTGCCGAGTATGCGAGTCCCACCAACGCCCTGATCACCGACTATCTCGGAATCGAACACACAGGGAACTCCACATCGATTCTGATACGGGGCTTTCCCGGGGATATCATCGGCGAGAACGGCTTCTACCTGATCGGTGGCGCCGGGAACCAGTCGTCCCGTGATCATGTCACGACGGCACCGGGGCCGAACGGGACGCCGACCGGAACATTGTACTTCGGCGGAGGGCCTGACAGTTCAGCGCTTGCCGGCGTGAGGGTCAGCGGTACAACCGGCTGGTCAGCCACGTATTTCTCGACGGGACTTGAGGGATTCACGGAGGCGGCACGCGATTCATTCATCGTCCGGAGTATCCGCTATTTCGGGATTGTCACCGGGGTCGATGGCAATGCGCCGACCGGCGTGCCGCGCGCCTACCGGATGGAACAGAACTACCCGAACCCGTTCAACCCGACAACCGAGATCCATTACGCTCTGCCGGAACAGAGCAGCGTTACGCTGATCGTCTACAACATGCTCGGGCAGCAGGTCCGGCGGCTCGTGGACGATGAGGTTCCGGCGGGTCATCATACGATCGTCTGGAACGCTCTGAACGAGAACGGACGCGCGATGGCGAGCGGGGTGTACTTCTACCGGATCGAAGCGATCGGTGAAAGCGGTGCACGTTTTGCCGACGTGCGGAAAATGCTGCTCCTCCGTTAGCTTCTCCATAGGAAACGCCCCGGCCTCCCGCGCCGGGGCGGCTTTCCTTCAGCTGCATTCCCACCCCCCAGGGCTCTGACCTTACGTAACGATTCTTCTTTGCTTACGGTGGCCGGGTCGCGCGGTACGATGACAACGGGCGATGCTCTTGCGTTTCAGGCCCTATTTCCATTAGTTTTGTATCCAGCCTGGCACTGAAATCCCTTTATCTTTTACGGGGCATTGATCGGTCGGGCAATCTTCTTTCAACGGCTTTGGTTCAACCATTTCCGATCAGCAGGCAGGAGGCAGCATCATGAGGGTTTTTTCAGCGCTTGGATTTTTGCTCATCATTCCAATGGTCCTCTCCGGACAGACGTACCAGGGACCCGCATCCGGATCGATCACCGGTGGAGTGATTGTCAATACAGACGATTTTTCGGATTCACCGATAGGGCCGGACCCGGCACGGGTCATGCCGAACAAGTACCCTGTCCCTCTGCTGGATCCGCCGGCCAGTCTCCCTGCGCCTCTCGGACCGGAGTCGTTCAACGCATTTCAGTATGATCCGACAGAGGGGAGTTCAGCCGCCCCTCCGCCGATCGAGCTTGGAAGCTTCGAAGGAATCCCTGAGACCTCCAGCATTCCGCCGGACGGACACGCAGCAGCCGGACCGAATCATATCATCGCAACGGTTAACACAAGTTTCCGGATTTTCGACAAGCAGGGGAACGTGCTGAAGACGATCACCGCCTCTTCGTGGTACTCCAGTGCTCTGAGCGGTGCCGGTCCGTTCGATCCCCAGATCATGTATGATCATTTCCATGACCGCTGGATCATGCTGTGGGACCATCAGGACGGCGGTTCCGCGACGGCGTACTGGCTTATCTCCGTATCAGATGATGACGACCCGCTCGGGATCTGGTACAACTGGGCACTCCCCGCCCATCTGAACGGAAGCTCCGCATCGGGTAACTGGGGCGATTATCCTGGTATCGGGTTCGACCAGGATGCACTGTATATCGTTTCCCGCGAGTTTTCCTTCAGCGGATTCTATCAGTATCCGAAACTGCGGATCGTCGGCACGGATCAGCTCTACCAGAATGACGCTGGTCCGGTGACCTGGACCGACCTGTGGGACATTACCGATCTGTCCAACTTTACCCATGACGGCCTTCGTCCGACGATCGTTTTCACCGACCCGGATGAATACTTCCTTATTTCACCCACGACGTTCGGTGGATCGAATACCTATTATGTCCTGTACCGGCTGACCGATCCTCTGACCGCGCCTGTTCTCACAGGAGTTCATGTGCCTGTCGCCACCTGGGTCGGTGCGCCGAACGCGAGCCAGCTGGGCGGCGGCATGCTGATCGAAGCGGGCGGTTCCAGAGTCCGTCATGCGGCAGTCTACAGGGACAGTTCTCTCTGGATGGCTCACTCGGTCAACAACGCGGGCTTCTCAGATATCAGGTACCTCCGCATCAGCACAGAGACCAATACGGCGATCGAAGACGCGCGTCTCGGGGCCACCGGCTACTGGCATTACTATCCTGCCCTGATGGTCGATAAAGACGAAAATGTCGCCATTACATTCAGCCGAAGTTCTGCCGAGGAGTACATCGGAGCCGGGATGATGTGGCGCCATGCGACAGACCCTGTCGGCCTCCAGCCTGCCGTCATATTCAAGGAGGGCGAAGCGAACTATGTCAAAGACTTCGGCTCGGGACGAAACCGCTGGGGTGACTATATGGGAATTGCGCTCGACCCGGTCGAACAGAACCACTTCTGGATGTTCACGGAATATGCAGAGTCACCCGCGAACACATGGGGAACCTGGTGGTATCATTCGCGCCTCACTCCCTACGACAACCAGACGACGTACAGCGATCCGGCAAGCCATGATTTCGGTCTTCTGGAAGTCGGCACAGAACCGGATACGCTCGAAGTTTCAGTCTACAATGTCGGCACTCCTGACCTGACCATTTCCGGCATTACCGTTTCGAACCCGGCATACACACTGATCGATCTCCCGTCGCTTCCTCTGTCGCTGACAACATTCGAAGCGACCACATTCAGTGTTGTGTTCGACCCCCTCGTCCATGGCGATGCGGTTGATTCGATCCTTGTGGCCAGCGATGATCCGGGGAACCCCCTCGCGCCGATCTATCTGGACGGACGAGGGATCGTGATCGGTTCCGCGGCGGCGGGAGTGATGTATGCCGCTTCCGGTCCGACGGACGGTTCAATGTACAGCGTGAACACCTCGACCGGGGAAGCCACGCTGATCGGTGCACTCGGCATCAACGAGATCCACGGACTGGCGATCAATCCGACCGACAACGAGATCTGGGGGATTACGCTCGGCACAACCGAAAGCAGTTTGTACCGGATCTCTGCGGAGGGCGGGGATGCGCTGTCTGCGGTGACCGTTCCGATCGCAAACATGCGGGCACTGACATTCAGCAGCAGCGGAACGATGTACGGAGGGACGACAGGGGGCAACTTGTATGAAGTCGATCCGGGAACCGGCAACGCGACGCTGATTGGTCCGGCCCCCGGCGTTTCGTATTCGGGTCTCACGTACCAGGAAAGCTCCGGACTGCTCTGGGCCTCGGTCCGAGGCGTCATTGGCCGTGACCGGATTTATACGGTGGACACGGCAACCGGAGACACCACTTTCATCGGCCGCACCGGAGATTTCGCAGATACACCGTATCTCGCGTTTGGTCCGACCGGAACGCTCTACGGCCTGAAAGGTGTTTCACCACAGGAAAACTCACTTATTACAATTGATACACTGACTGCAGCAGGAACAGTGGTCGGTCTGTCGGGAGTCAGCGGGCTGACAAGCATCGTGATCCGGACCGACTCGATCGTAACGAGTGTTCATCAGACACCGGACGCAGGGATCCCTTCCTCGTTTGAACTGGCACAGAATTACCCCAACCCGTTCAACCCGTCCACGGAGATCGTGTTCGGACTGCCGTCGCAGAGCGACGTTCGTCTGACGGTTTTCAATGTTCTTGGTCAGGAAGTGCGGGTGCTGGTCAACGGCGAACTGCCGGCGGGAAGTCACACCGCCACGTGGGACGGCCGGAACAATGCCGGCGTCTCCCAGGCAAGCGGGCTTTATTTCTACAAGATGGAAGCAGTCGGAGGAACCGCGGGACGGTTCTCCGAAATACGAAAGATGCTTCTTGTGCGTTGATCCCACCAGCAGCAACAGAAACCCCGGCTCATGCCGGGGTTTTTTGTTTTCAGACCTGGCAAAGATATACCACGAAGACACCAGGGGAACGGAGTGGATATTTGCGTTTCTGCCTTGATTGTCTTCAGAGTGTCCTGTATCTTCGTAACTGATCCCCCATGCAATCGTTGAAGAATCAGAGAGTCTGCGTCACCGGAGCGAGCAGCGGCATCGGAACAGCCTGTGCCGTCGAATGCGCGCGGGCCGGCGCTTCGCTCCTGCTCATTGCGCGGCGCGCCGAGCGTCTCCGTTCACTGGCAGAGGACCTGGCCTCCCGGTTCGGGTCAGATGTCCACACCCTTGTGCTCGATGTCCGTGACCGGAAAAAGGTCGAGGCCTCCTTCGCATCTCTCCCTCCCCCCTGGCGCACCATCGATATCCTGATCAACAACGCGGGGCTCAGCCGGGGGCTCGAACCTCTCCACGAAGGGAAGATCGACGACTGGGACGAGATGATCGACACGAATGTGAAGGGACTCCTCTATGTGTCCCGTTCCGTCATTCCCGGAATGGTCGAACGGAATAAGGGCCATGTCATCAATATCGGATCTATTGCCGGACATCAGACATACCCCGGCGGGAACGTCTACTCCGCAAGCAAATTTGCTGTGGTCGCACTCAGCCGCAGCCTCAAGATGGATCTCCTCGGTACAGCGGTCCGGGTCACCAACGTCGAACCGGGGCTCGTTGAAACCGAATTCAGCGAAGTGCGCTTTCACGGTGACACGGCCCGGGCGTCAAAAGTCTACGAGGGATACAAGCCACTGAGCGCAGAGGATGTCGCCGACATTGTTCTTTTCTGTGCCACCCGGCCACCCCACGTGAATCTTCTCGAAGTGCTCGTCGTCCCGACAGACCAGGCATCAGCCACAATGGTGAATAAACCGACATGAATACGACAACCACAGTTGCCCCGAAACTCAAGGTTTCCAGACCGCGTGTCTCTCAGGCGATTGGACTCGGCGGCCTTGCATTCGGTGATCACTACGGTCCGATGGACCAGAATTCGGCAGTCCGGCTGATCCAGGATGCCGTCGATCGGGGGGTGAACTATTTTGATACATCCCCGGCATTTGGCGCCGGCGCAAGCGAGCTCCTTCTTTCGCTGGCGCTCGGAACCCGGTCGGAGGATGTCTCCATTGCCACGAAGGCGATCCAGTCTGAAACCGATCCGTTCAATTATCTGTCCGCGGAGACCAGGGAGTCGATGGTCAGAAGCCTCGAGCAGAGCCTGCGCCGCCTCGGCAGGCGCTATGTGGACCTGTACTATCTGTACGGTCACAAATCGAAAGATCAGTTTATCCGGACGGTTGAAGCAGCGGAGGAAATGCGGGATGCACAACTCGTACGATCGGTCGGCATCTATACCACGACCTCGTATTTTGTCCGGATCGCACTTCGGTACGGGAAGATCGATGCCGTGATGGTCCCGTACAACATCCTGAACCGTCCGCTCGACACCGATCTGTTGCCGTACTGCCGTGAGCAGGGGATCGCTGTTCATGCTTGCGAACCGTTCTGCAGAGGCCTTCTTACAGGGCAGCTTCACAGAAACTCCGTATTCGGCGAGGGTGATCTGCGTCTGACCGATCCGCGCTTCCGGGGTGATCGCTTCAGGATAAACGTCGGACTTGTCGAACAGCTCGGCGCGTACGCCACACGGCAGGGGATGACTCTTCTCGCGCTGTCTCTCGGCTGGATACTCCAGCATCCGGCGATCGCTTCGGCTGTGTGCGGCGCACGATCCACACGGCAGATCGAGCAGATCATAATCGCATCCACCGCGCGACTGACCCTGGACCAGATTCTTGAAACCGACCTGATTGTCGACCACCATAAATATCAGAGTGCCGGAACCTGATGGCAGATATCCACCTTTTCACGGAAGAGAATATTCAGGCTCAGCTGAAAACCGCCCCGTATACGCTGGGGTTCTATACATTGAGATTCTATTCGGAGAAGCAGCGGCCGGTCAACAGGCCGACCGGAACCATCAGCGAGTTTTATCTCTACCCCTCGGGGGGTACGATCAGGGACGGCGATTTCAACATCGTCTTCTACAGTACCCGCTTTGATACATACCGGGGCTTCGAGCCGCCGGCCGCCCGGAACAAGACAACGAATGAATGACCGCACGCCCAGACCGGCGGTGCAGGGGATTGTCGAGACCTCCCTGTATGTTGACGACCTGACCCGTTCTGCCCGGTTCTATCAGGATCTGTTCGGCTTCCCCGAGCTGGTTCGTGATGAGAGACTCTGCGCCCTCGCCGTCCGGGAGGGGCAGGTACTGCTTCTCTTCCGGAAGGGAGAATCGTCTCATCCCGGCGATACCCCCGGAGGAACCATTCCCCCGCACGACGGAGAAGGTGAACTGCATATTGCGTTTGCGATGCCGGCTGGCAGCGTCGACGAGTGGCAAGAACGCCTGAGCGCTGCAGGGATCGATCTGGAAAGCACCGTTCGGTGGCCGCGCGGCGGAACAAGCCTCTATTTCAGAGATCCCGACAACCATTCAATCGAACTCGCCACACCCGGAACGTGGGAGGTCTACTGAACCGGGGAATCACGCTTCCGCCCTTCGCCGTGCATGAGTCCTGACGTGTTGAAAACTCTCGTTTCCATTGTTGCGGGCGGACTCGGCTTTTACCTCCTCGTCTGTCTTCTGGTCTATTTCTTCCAGGAGCAGATGCTCTTTTTCCCACAGCAGAACCTGGTCGCGACCCCGGCGGAAGCCGGGCTGGAGTTCGAAGAGGTTTCGCTGTCGACCAATGACGGGATCACGCTTCACGGCTGGTTTGTCCCCGCCGGGGATTCCGCCCCGACACTCCTCTATTTTCACGGAAACGCAGGGAATATCTCGCATCGACTGGAGTCTCTGAAGCAGTTCCATCAGATCGGACTGAACACACTGATCATCGATTACCGGGGATACGGAAAGAGTCAGGGGGCACCGGATGAGGAGGGGCTCTATCGAGATGCCGACGCTGCGTGGCATTACCTGACCGCTACCCGGCAAATCCCTGAGTCATCCATTGTCCTGCTCGGTCGCTCTCTGGGCGGGGCAGTTGCAGCATATCTCGCCGCCGAACAATCCCCGCAGGCGCTGATCCTGGAATCCACGTTTACCTCTGTCCCGGACCGCGGCGCCGAACTCTATCCGTATCTTCCTGTTCGTTTTCTGTCACGGATGAACTTTGATTCCTATGGGCGTCTCGCACACGTGCGATGCCCCGTGTTGATTGTTCATAGTCCCGAGGACGAAATCGTCCCGTACAGCCATGGCCGGAGACTCTACGAGGCTGCCCCCGAACCGAAGCAGTTCCTCCGGATCAGCGGGGGACATAACGACGGGTTCTATCTCTCTGCAACGCACTACTTACAGGGACTCACCAGCTTCCTGAGCGATTACCGATGAGCGAACGTTTCAACGAACAGGTGCCTCTGTCGGGAGTGACCACGATCGGTCTCGGCGGCCCTGCGCGTTTGTTTGCGGAGTGTACGTCGACTGATCATCTGATCGAGCTTCTCACCTATGCGGAGCAGGAGAATCTTCCGTTCATCATCCTCGGCGGCGGGAGCAATATTGTCTTCCCCGATGCCGGATTCGAAGGACTCGTGATCCGGATAGCAATGAAGGGAATTACGATCCGCAAGTCAGGCGGCAACGCTGATCTCTCCGCCGCGGCTGGTGAGGATTGGGATCCGCTTGTGCTCCGGACGGTCCGGGAAAAACTCGCCGGGTTTGAGTGCCTTTCCGGAATCCCGGGTCTGGTCGGTGCAACCCCGATCCAGAATGTCGGTGCATACGGGCAGGAAGTGAGCGAAACGATCGTTTCAGTCGAAGCGCTCGACACCAGGACGAAGAACGTTGTGGAATTCAGCAACGAAGAGTGCGAGTTCGGTTACCGGATGAGCCGTTTCAAGGGACGTGACAGAGGGACGTATATCATCACCAGCGTGACGTTCCGGCTGACGGACGGGGGCGGGCCTTCCCTGCGTTATGAGGAACTGATCAGCGTATTGAAGGAACGACCGGACCCCGATCTCGGCACTGTGCGGAACGCCGTGCTTTCACTCCGCCGGAGGAAATCGATGCTGATCGATCCGCTCGATCCGAACAGTCGTTCTGTCGGCTCGTTCTTTACCAATCCCGTCATCCCGAAGGATGAGTATGAGAGGATGGCTGACCGGTGGAAACGTGACGGCAACGAAGGGACCATCCCGTTCTTTTCTGACGGGGAGCGGGTCAAGGTCCCAGCAGCCTGGCTCGTTGAACATGCAGGGTTCTCCCGCGGAATGCGGCGCGGGCGGGTCGGCCTCTCGACGCATCATGCGCTCGCGCTGGTGAACCTCGGAGGGAGCACAACGGAGCTGCTTGCCTTTGCGGATGAAATCAAGCGATCTGTCCACACCCGGTTCTCGATACTGCTCGAGCCGGAGCCAACGATTGTCGGGTAGCCAATGAATGCAAAGAAGATTCAGGCCGTCGTGTTCGATTACGGCAACGTGATCGCCCGATTCGATGTCAGCCGCTACCTGAAGGCGATCGCGCCCCGTTCTGCGTTGTCCGTCGGCGGCATCCTGCAGGAACTCGAGCGATCACACGATCTGTTTGTCCGCTATGAAACCGGCCGGGTAACGTCGGGGGAGTTTTTCAGAATGATGATTGACCGGTGCAGGCTGACGATGACACAGGATCAGTTCGTCGAGGCGTATACCAGTATCTTCGAGCCGGTCAACGAAACACATACTCTGATTCGGAACCTCCACGGAAGATACCGCCTTGCCCTTCTTTCCAACACATCTGAATGGCATTATCAGTGGGAGATCGCGAAAAGCCCGGTCTTCTCCCTGTTTGAGCAGGTCACCCTTTCACATGAGGTTCAGGCGAGGAAACCGTCACCGCTGATCTATCAGGATGTACTGAAAAAGCTGAACCTTCCGCCGTCCGCCTGCGTGTATATCGACGACATTGCCGAGTTCGCGGAGGCTGCGACCGGGCTCGGTATGACCGGTATACACTACACAACGTCGGAACGTCTTCTTCAATCAATTGAGGAAGCGGGGGTTCGCACTTCCCCGTCGTAACCCCGCCGGAGTTGTTTCACGGGGCATGCCGGGCTCAGGCATCCGGCTTCATTTCATACGGCATGCCTTGCCGTTCAGCCCTCTTTTCTGGATATTCCACAATGAATCGCTACGCGGGTGTTGTCCTCCCTCTTGGTGTGGACAAAGTGTTTACCTACCTCATTCCCCCTGAGCTGGAAGAATTCGCCGTGGCCGGCGTGCGGGTTGTCGTTCCGTTCGGGCGAAAGATCGCGACAGGGATGATCGTGGATTTGCCCTCTTCCTCGGACGTCCCGGGGTTGAAGCCGATCAGAGATGTGATCGACCCGGCTCCGGTTCTCCGCGGTGAGCTTCCTGCGCTCTGCCGCTGGATAGCGGATTACTATCTTGCCCCTCTTGGAGAAGTGGTCAAGACCGCTCTGCCCCAGGGATTTTCTCCTGCGAGCACCCGTTATGCGCGATCCGCTTCACCACTTGAAACAACGTCGCTTACTCCGTCCCGAAAGAAGCTTCTGGACATTCTTCTGTCAGCCGGGCCGACGCCGGTGCGTGAACTGGGCCGCAGGAGCGGGATCCGGAGCGTCAATGCGGTATTGAACGATCTGGAGCGAACCGGTCACGTCGTCCTTGAAGAATCCTTCCGTCAACCGCGGAAACACTCCCGCCCGAAAAACTTTGTCATGGTGGACCGGATCGACCGGAAATCCCTCACCGCCGCCATCCAGGTTCTCTCTTCCCGCGCCCGGAAAGCCCGTGCTCTCCTCGAAACAGTGCAACGTCTGTATGACTCCGGTACCAACATTATCACCACTGCAGATCTGGTGAAACAATCGGGAAGCTCCACATCGATTCTCCGCCGGTACCGTGAGAGCGGGCTCCTGCCGATCGAGCAGCGTGATATCGGTTTTGCCCAGAACCTCGGGACCGAAGAGCAGACGCGAACGATTAAGCTTAATTCAGCGCAACGGTCGGTGCTCGAGGCGGTGACCGAAGCGATGACGGATGCGCGTCAGCAGACGTTTCTTCTTCATGGTGTAACCGGCAGCGGGAAGACACAGGTCTATATCGAGGCGATCCGGTCGTGCCTCGCCCTCGGCAAGGGTGCCATTGTCCTGGTTCCCGAGATCTCGCTCACGCCGCAGATTGTCCGACGCTTCAACTCACATTTCCCCGGTTCCGTTGCCGTCCTCCACAGCAGGCTCTCGCCCGCTGAGCGTTTCGACGTCTGGAAGAGGACGCTCTCTTCGGAATACCGTGTTGTCATCGGACCGCGCTGCCCTCTTCG
>JAOUDE010000145.1 GCA_029859455.1 Ignavibacteria bacterium
ACCGAGAGTCGACTGAAAGCCCTGATCCGGGCCGGCGCGTTTCTCACCGTGCCGTTGACAAGTTTCGCTCCGACCGCAATCTTCAAAGGTACTGCATACACCGAGCACATCAACTCCCAGCTGTGTATGACATCCGGTCTGAATTCACGCGCAAGCCGGACCATCTTCCACAACACACCGAGATCGCGCTCAGTCTTCCGGCGGAAGGTGTACAACGGAACCTTGAGCCCTCTTACTTCCTCGTACTCGATCTTCTCCGAAAGTATCACCAGCACCGCATGGACATCATCTCTGAGCGACAGCCCTTTTACGAGTTCAACAAGCTGTCTTTCCTTTCCTCCTGCGACCAGGGTATCGATCAGGAGCATCACCCGAACCGGTTCCGGAGAAACGCGGGATATCGGGTCCGGTGCAGACTCCACGGATAGTGATGATCCCTTCATTTGCATCCTCAGGACGATGACCGGTCCGGCCGTGGTCGGAACGTCGGTTCCGTGCCATCCACAAGACCGGCAAACACCTGCTCGTATTTATCAACCGCGCTCGCGATCGTCAGATGCCGGTCGAAAAACTTCCGGATGTGATCGACGGGAAACAGCGAAGGATTCCCGGCAGCCCGGGCCACCACATCGACCATCTCGTCCAGCGATTGGGCGACCACCCCAAGGCCGTGGGCAGGAATAAGATTATCCGGGTTGACGAAGGTAATCACCGGAACCCCTCTGGACCATGCCTGAAGAAACGTATTGGGAAATCCTTCAACCACGGAGGTGTTGACGAACAGGCTCGCCTGATTGAAATAACTGTCCGCCTCCTCCATCGGGAGGAATCCCTTGAACTCGAGATTGGGAACCTTCGCCGCTTCGGCGGCAATCTGTTCATAGAACTCTTCCGGCTCTTCCCCTTTACCCAGCATCGGTCCGCCGATCATGACAAAACGTTCGGAAGGGAGACGGCGGGCAAGCTCGATGAATTTCCTCGGATCCTTCACCGCCCGAATCGATCCCACCCAGAGCACCGGCCCCTTTCGGTGAGAGACACCGTCCGGAGGAGGGAAACCGTACGGAACCGGGGTGCCGGTCTTCCCGAAATTCTCCCGGAGGAGATCCTGCTGAATGCTGTTCTGAGTGATATAGGCATCACAATGTTTCAGACCCCAGAGATACAACCTCCGCCCTTTCGCGCTCGTCATGCGCGATCGCTCCGGTTGAAAATTGGTGTCACTCGCGCCGCAGAAGACAGCCTTCCGCCCCCGCAGGCGGGCGACAATCACCACCAGGGAGATCAGGAACCCGGTAACGTTGCAGTAATAAATATCGGCATCCGCTTTCCAGAGGCCGCGAAGGATCGACGAAACCGTCGGATGAAAAAACTTGAGAAACGGCAGACCGCTTCCCCGGCGGAAGGTCTGGATCAGCCGAAACGGGATATCATCCTGCAGCTCCCGTTTGTCATGGGCGTAGGTGACAAATGAGACATCGTACCCGCGCCGGACCAGCTCCTTTGCGATCAGAAGAACCTGCAGTTCGGCTCCTCCCATCCCCTGCGAATCGATTTCGCGCGTGAGCAGGTGGTACAGTTTCAGGTTGGCGAAGCAGATACTCGGCTTACGCATGGCCGGCATTCCTTCCGGCACTGACTCTTGTGATTACAACGCCGAGAGCGAGGACTACCCAGATATTCGTGTTCTCGAGGTCCGGAAAGAATGTCCCGGCGGTCATACCCGCCGCGAGAAAACTGATGACCGAGACGATCGTTCCGACCTGGTACTCGCGGAGAACGGGATCCTGAATTGATGACAGACTTCTGTAAAAAAGACGGAGGAACAATAAGAAGAAAATGAGAAACGAGACGAGTCCGACGAAACCCGCATCCAGAATCTGCTCGAAATACATGTTGTGCGGATGTGATGCGCCGAGGATAAAACCCTGCCGCGCTGCTGCCGTCGTCAGCATCGCATACCGTCCTTTTCCGATTGCCATGTCGACCGGATGCTGAACATACTCCTCCGCGAGCGGAATCCAGAGAAGCTCCAGACGCCCCGCCGAAATCTTATTCAGGTCTCCGGTTTCGACCCTGCTCGTCGCCCGTTCAAGAATACTTTCGGAGATGGCGCTGGTCGACAGCAGGAGAACCACGACCACCGCGCCTGCAAAAAACGCCGGCAGGAACCTGGTCCGTTTCGAAAGAACGAGATACAGAATCCACGACATGATCGCGGTGACGTAGGCGGTCCGTGAATACAGAAAAGCAATCGACAGGAGACTCAGGACGAGTGCGGCAATGCCCCAGAAGTCCTTTTTCACAAAGAATCGGGCAAGACAGAGCGGAAAGACGATAACATAGATCGCCGCGGCCGCATTCTTGTGAAGTCCCAGCGCGTCCCCCGCGTATTCCCACGCAAGCTCTATCACTCCTTTGTTGTCGACGTTGAAGAGATAGTAATAGAGGAAATACAGCGACAGCATGACCACCGAAGCGACAAGGACCTCCAGGACGAACGTGATTTCCTTCCTGCTGTGAGCATACAGGACAACGACAACGAATGGGAGGAAGTAGATGAGGCGCTTGACCAGATACGACAGAACATACCCCGACACCGAGAGATCATCCTCGGGCCAGAATGCGTTCAGCGTGTCAAGATATGGTACCGACCGGATGACGGCAAAGGTGAACAGGGCCATGGAGACAAGCGAGAACATCGTGGCCAGTCCGCCCGGGCGGGATGCCTTCCACAGATTGATCATCGAGATCCCGACGACGAACACGCCGAGAAGAAGGGCCGGCCTCGCACCCGGAATGCTCACGAGCTTGTCGGCAAAAAAAGGAATCTCCGAGAAGGGGAACAGCACAAGCAGCAGGGAGAGCGCGATCAGCGGCCGTTGCACGACGGTCAGAAGAAGGCCGAGAATCAGAACGCTGAAAACGGCAAGCCCTGTCGATTTCGCCACCATCGCTCCGAACACGGCCGCACCGAGGATTGCCAGAAGAACGAATACCGGCCATGGAAGATGGAACGATCTTCGCTCCTCTTCTCCGCCTCCCGTGAGCGGGGGCGGCTGGTGACCGCTATGTGAGATCTCTGTTTCGTTCACCTGTCACTTCCGGTTTTCGAGTCACCGAAGAGCCATCCATAGCCATGAAGGAGGTTTCGGGAGACATGCTGCCACGCCAGCGCCTCACGCATTCTGGTACGTCCGAACTCACCCCTGCGCTGTCGCTCCTCCGGGTGATCCATCAGATGAATGATTTTCTTCGCGAAATCGTCCTCGTCATTGACGGCGGCGTAGACCGCTGCTTCCTGAGCCGAGAACCGCGTTTCCTTCAGATCGAAACTGACGATCGGTTTCCCAAAAGCCATGTATTCGAGAACTTTCACCCATGTGGAATAGTCGTTCAACGGGTTCGACGGGTTCGGGTCGAGACAGATATCCGCGGTTGAAAGATACCGGATCAGGTCCTTCTTCGGAATGAACCCCGTGAATCTGAGATGCGAGTCTACGTTCAACTCCGTCGCCAGGGATCTGAGGTTCCCAACCTCATCCCCCGCCCCGATCACAAGGCAGTAGAAATCGTCCCGCTTGTGGGTATGCAGGAGAATATCGATTGCCCGGACAAGATAATCGACGCCGTCCTGAGGACCCATCACGCCGATATAAACAAGGATCTTCCTGTTCATCGCCTTCATTTCTTCGTCGGGGGGGACAGTTTGGAAGATCTTGTCACGAATATCCGGACCGTTTCGTACGACGAAAATGGATGAAGGTGATTTTCCTCCCCGTTTCACATCAATCGCCTTGTAAGACTCGTTCGTTGCAATCACCATGTTGGCAGTGCGGAGGCAAAGCATCTCTTCCAGGAGCAGAATCCGGTAGATGATCCCTCCCTTGATCCTATAGCGCGAAAGATACAGTTCCGGCGAAAGATCATGATGATCGAACACAAATTTCTTGCCGAGGATCCGGTAGAAAAGGCCGACCAGAAACGGTGTGTTCGGGGGGTTATGCAGATGGACAACATCGAACCCTTCGCGGAAGGCTATGATGAAACTCATGAACAGGCACGCGAGGGTAAAATAGGTGTACTCCAGGAAGTAGCCGATGACTGAACTCGCCTTGAACAGGTACAGCCGCGGTTTGGCAAACCGCGATCCCTTCTTCGGCCGTTTGAAGGTCTTGCTGAACAGCTCGATCAAAGGGATGCGGTAGATCGTGACTCCATTCATCACCTCTCTCGCGGGCTGTCCTTTCTTTGAAAACTGGGCAATGATCGTGACACGGTATCCTGCTTCCGTGAGTTTATACGCCTCCTGACGTACCCGAACATCTTCCGGGAAATGATTCTCGAGCAGCATGAGCACCCGTCGCGGAGTCCGGTTCTTTTCTACGGTCGTTTGTTTGTTCACAACTCAGCCTTCATTAAGAAACGTCAATCCAAAATAGAGACGCATATGTGATTCAAAACGCTGACGGACCCGGTTGATCCTCCCGTCAGTACGAAGTGTGGCAAGATTGAAATACATCCCGGGCCGGGTGGCCTCCGCCGAGGTCAGGAGGACGATTTCTGCATCACGGTCGACCGCGATCCGATAGAACGTGCCGCGCTGAGGAACGATGAGGCAATCGTCCACAATTTCCAGCTTCTTCCCCTCATACTCCGCCAGCCAGGCCTGGTAATGTTCCAGCACTTCCCGGCCGACCCGTGCGAGATTCTTTCCGCGTCCCATCCGAAGGAGAGGGATATCCCGCAACTGCGCCGGATTGCCGGCGATAAGCCTGTTCGCTCTGACGCTTTCGACGAGAATGGTGCCGGGCATGACATTCGTCCCCTCACCGATGGTGACTCCCGGACCGATCGTGGACCGCATCGTGACCCACGCCTTGCTTTTCAGGTGGATCGGGCCGAACCGGGTCCGGTAACCTTCTGTCACCGGCAGGAACGATCCATGCGTGAAGAGACAACAGCCGGGACCAACGCCGGAGTAATACTCCAGAGTGACCGGACAGTCACAATTGATGATCGTCTCCGGGCCGACGACACAGGCCGATCCGACATGAAAATCTGTGAGTCCTTTGACATGAATAAAGTAACCAAGAAGACTCTTCTCGCCGAGCTTGAACGAACGAGCCCGGATCCAGACTCCGAAGCGTATCTTGGCATCGGACCCGATGTCCACACGCTGGGAAAGAATCAGAACACCGGGATGAATGAGAACCCGTTTTCCGATCGTCGCCCCGTAAAGGCGATGAATCCACACGTTGATCGGCGAAGGGAAAAAGAATGCCAGGACCTGAAGAACAGGTTTCACCGGAGGTCACTCCTTTCCTCAATACCGTTCGACTGATGCGTTATTTCCTGTCTCACCATTCGTTATCCAATATGCCTGTAGAGCATTCTGCCGACGAACCGCAAAACGGGAGTCGGCAATACACGGAAGACCCTGCTCAGGATGTCACTCGAATAGATGTGCCGGGAGACCGATCTCCGTCGTTCAGGTTCGCAACGGAAGTACGAAATGACAGATTCCTCCAGGCCCCACCCCTGCTTGAATCTTCTCAAGCCATCATTGTTCGGATCGGTTCGCCCAAAGTCGAGAACCTTCAGCCCTTCCTCCCTGTAGCGACGGACGATCTCCCAGATCAGAATGTTGTTCGGCCTGAGGTGGAGCGAGGTTCCCCATGTCGCTGCATACTTGAGGAATGCTGTGCCTCCGCATTCAAAGCAGAGAAGTGCAGACAGGTTCTCCTCTCCCTTCCGGACGACAAAAATTGACCCCTGGTTCTTGGCGATAATATGCTCGTGAACTTTCCGGAAGAACGACCCGGGCTGCGGGGGAAGACCGTGTCTCTTCCGTGTGACCACATTCATCCGGACAAACTCCTCCATAAGCTCCGACGAATGGCCGCGGACCACTTCAAGCCCGGAACTCAGAGCTTTCCGGATATTACTCCTGGTGGAGTGCTTGAGCTGTGCACTGAACGCCTCATCACTCTCCGGTATCGTGAGGCGGTGCCGGTAGTACCACCCGGACGGCTCCACGATCCTGACCGGCAGGTCCCCGCCACGGAATTCCACTTCCTTCCACCCCTGCTTCTTGCCGTGGTCGAACAGAACACTGAGGACAAAATCGGGATCGATGTCAGGATCCAGCAGGGGCGGACAGAAATCGGAGAAAGGAAGGGATACACCCCGGACTCCGGTCAGGGCACTCCGCACTTCCATCATCGGAATGATCCCGCACAGGATCCCCTCTTTCCTGAAGCCGAAATAGTGTGGCTGGTATCCGTATGCTTCATGGAGGACCATCGCCCACGCTCTCGAATAGAAACTGGACCGGCCGGCAAACGGCTCAAGTCGCTCGTCCCAGTCCGGGGATTCCAGCGGGTTCAGAATTTCATATTCTATGTTCATGTCCCGGCGGAATCCTCCGATACCAGATG
>JAOUDE010000146.1 GCA_029859455.1 Ignavibacteria bacterium
TTCACCGGTAGTGAAACAATCTCGCCGCTTACTTCAGGGGAGATCTTCACCTGAACCTCCGGCTGAATCTTTCCGGTGGCGGTCACGACCTGTGTGATCGTCCGGCGTTCCGCCTTCTCCACCTGAACCGGCATGATCTCTTCCCGGTTGCTCCCCAGTATCGCCAGGGTGACCAGCACGATCACCACAGCACCGAGGATGGAGAGAATGATCAGCCTCTTTTTCTTACGCTTTCCGTTTGCTGCCATTGGTGCAATCCTTCCGATTCAATAGGTCTGTTCGCCGATGACGTAGTCGAGGTTACGCTTCGACACGATATAGCTGTAGATCGCGTTAATCCTCCCCGCCTCCGCATTCACCAGTCCTGCACTTGCCGTGAGAAGATCGAGCAATGTCCCTGCGCCAAGATTGTACCGCTCCTGCTGGATCCTGAGGTCTTCCTTGGCCGAGATCAGCCCTTTCTGGGTAACTTCTACCTGCTTCCGGGCCGCATCGAGGTCAAGGAGCGCCTTCTTGATTTCCACCCGGATATCCCGCTCCGATTGAACGAGATCGATTTCCGCATTACGGCGCTCCACCTCAGCCGACTGAACGGCCTGATTGGTGGCGAAGCCGTTGAAGAGGGTCCAGTTGAAATTGACTCCCCAGTTCAGCGAACGGTTCCTTGCGATATCATTGAACGCGTTGTTCTGAATGGAGTACCCGGCGCCCGCACTGATACTGGGCCAGTAGCCAGCCTGTGCAGAGGTAACTGCCGATTCCCTCGAGCTGACGAATTCCTTTGTTCCGTTGTAATCGGGCCTGTGTGAGACCGCTGAATCCGCGAGCGTCTCAAAGTCAACATCGCCCGACCCTTCCGGCTCCTCTGCCGTCTCCGTGATCGCCGCAATGACATCGGGATCATTGAACGTATAGGTCCGCGAGACATCCAGACCGATCAGGGCGATCAGATCCGCCTGTGCTTTGTCATAGTCGTTCTGCGCATTGATCAGCGCGAACTCATCAGCCGCCACCTGCGACTGCTGTCGATACACGTCGGCGAGGGAGAGAGCCCCGACCCGGTTCGATTCCTCGATTCTCTCGAGCTGGCGGAGGTCCCGTTTGAGGTTCTCTTCGGCCACTTTCACGAGTTGTTCGGTTCGAAGAATATTCAGGTACATCTGGTCAACCTGGAAGATGACCGTCTGACGCGTTCTCATTGACTGAAATTCGGTTGAGTTCGCGGCCGACGTCGCCTGGTTTTTCCCCCCCTCGCGACTCAGCCCGTCGAACAGGACCCAGTTCAGGTTCACCCCCGCACGGAAATCGTTGTCGACGCTGAATCCCGAAGTCCCCGGGATGACAACTCCGTTAACGATGAACGGGTCTGTACCCGGCCTGTCTGACTGGTAACGATTCCACCCCCCGGAGGCAGATAATGTGGGAAGATACCGGCCATAGGCAGCTGTGACATTACTTTGAGCGGCATCAATATTATTCAGGGCCTGGATGATGCTGATATTGTTCTCCAGGGCGGTCTGTCTGACATCTGAGAGGGTCAGGTTCGCTATCTGAGCCTGAGCGACGGTCATCAATCCCGAGCTGAGCAGGATCAGGGATACTCGAAACAACATTGGAAGAACTCCTTGTCTAGTGCAGAAGACGCGGTGAGGGAACCGCTGTGATAAACGTTGAAATAGGGCAAAAGTTTCAGCCGCCACTTTGCCGGAAACTGAAAAAGGCCTGCGTTTTCAATGTCTTAGGACGGAATCCCGGACCTTCAGGAGGTAAGCAAGCGCGGCATCATGTTCGTTCGGGATCTCACCTTCCAGGATTGCCTCTTCGATCGCTTTCTTCAGGATCCCGACCTCCTTCCCGGGCTTGAGTCCGCATACCTCCATAATCTCATCACCTTTGACCGGCGGCTGCCAGTTCCGAAGCCTGTCCTTCTCTTCGACCTCAACGATCTTCTCCATCACAACATCGTAGTTCTTCAGGTACCGCTTGACCAGTTTCGGATTTTTCGAGGTGATATCGGCACGACACAGCACCATCAAGTCGTCGATCTCCGGTCCTGCCTCGAAAACGAGCCGTCTGACGGCGGAGTCGGTCACCGTCTGATCCACCAGAACCATCGGCCTCAGATGAAGACGCACCAGCTTCTCCACATACGGAAGATGGTCCAGCGGTAGCTTGAGCCGGCGGAAGATCCCTTTCATCATTCTCGCCCCGAGCTCCTCATGGCCGTGAAACGTCCAGCCGATACCCGGCTTGAATGCTTTCGTCCTCGGTTTGGCAATATCGTGTACGAGCGATGCAAACCGCAACCAGACGTTGTCAGAAACCGCAGCGACATTGTCGACGACCTCACAGGTGTGGAGAAACACATCCTTGTGATGAAAATCGCGCCGCTGGTCGATTCCTGCCATCCGGGCCACTTCGGGAAAGACGATCTGCATGACACCATGGTCGAACATCAGCCGGAGTCCGACGGAGGGACGCGGCGTTCCGATGATCTTCATCAGCTCCTCGGTCTTCCGCTCCTGCGAGACGATCTTCAGCCTGTTTCTGACGGTCGGAACGGCGGCCAGTGTTTCTGTTTCAACTTCGAATGAAAGCTGGGATGCAAAGCGGAACGCTCGCAGAATCCGGAGCGGGTCGTCATCGAATGTATGGACCGGCTCCAGCGGACAGCGCAATTCCCTGCGGCCGATGTCACTCCTTCCGTCGAACGGATCGTGGATTTCGCCAAATGTGTTCCTGTTCAGAGAGACAGCGATGGCATTCACTGTGAAATCACGACGGGCAAGGTCTTCCTGGATCGTCCCCCGCCGTACCGAGGGCTTACGTGTTCCCCGCTCGTACGCCTCAACCCTGGCACCCACAACCTCAAGCTTATGTGAACCGACCGTGAACATCGCTGTCCCGAATCGCTCAAAGCGGACCACGTTCTGGGCGTTCAGCTCCTTTACTGCGACCGAGGTGAACGCCATCCCGTCCCCCTCGATCACGATATCGATATCCTTCACTTCCTTCCCGAGAAGGAGGTCCCTGACGTATCCTCCCACTACATAGACAGGGATCCTGTTCCGGTCACCCACCTCTCCGATTTGTTTCAACAACGGATCGGTTATTTCGAGCGTCGCTCCCTGATTCACGTCCCCGGCAGTCTTTGTTGATGAATCTTCTCCATGATCGTCTGGGCCACCTCCAGCGCACGCTTCCCTTCGTCCGCCCCGATGATCGGTCTTGCGCCGCTCGTGATCGCCTCGACAAACAGTTTCAGTTCATATTCGAGCGCGTTCACTTCTTTCACTTCCGGCTGTTCATAAATGATCTTTCGACGCACCGCCCCGGATTCGAGTTCACCCAGCATCATCGTACCCACACCGTGCGGATCGTCCGCATCAACCAGCCGGAACACTTCGACCGTTCCTTCCGAGAAATCAAGAGAGATATATTCGTTCGGTTGAAACAGGCGCATCTTTCTCATTCGACGCTGGGAGATCCGGCTTCCGGTCACATTCGCGACACACCCGTTTTCAAACTGGATCCGTGCGTTGGCGATATCGACGCTGTCCGACACCACAGCAACGCCGTTTGCTTCGATTCGTTCGACCGGCGAATCCACGAAGCTCAGGATGATGTCGATGTCATGGATCATCAGGTCCAGCACCACCGCCACATCGGTCCCGCGGGGATTGAACTGGGCAAGCCGGTGCGATTCGATAAACATCGGCTGCACACGGTATCTGTCCAGCGCGAGAATCGCCGGATTGAATCGTTCGATATGTCCCACCTGAACTACCAGGTTCTTTTCGCGGGCGCTGCGGGCGAGCCGGTCGGCGTCTTCCACCGTGCTGGTGATCGGTTTCTCGATGAACAGGTGCTTCCCTTCTGCAAGGGCCTTCTCCGCCACCGCGTAGTGGGCCTTCGTATCGGTTGCAATTGTTACCGCATCCACCGCCGCGAGAATCCGGTCAAGTGAAGAGAACTGTTTCACGCCGAATTCCTCCGCCACCTGCTCCGACTTCTTCATGTTGACATCAAACACACCGACAAGATCGGCCGAATCGATCTTCGACAGCATTCTGGCATGCAGGCGTCCCAGATGTCCAGTCCCTATCACCCCGATTTTCAACGGCATCATTCGTCTCAGTCAGTGAAACCGATCCTGGACTCCCAGGGATACGATTGCAGCCAGAACGCGAGCTGATCCACCGTATGGAACACAAAATCAGGCTGCTCTTTCACGACGGCAGGACTGTCGTATGCATCCCAGAGAACGCTGGCAACAGAAACACCGGCGCCCCGTGCGGCGCGGATATCGGATACGGAATCTCCCACCATCAACGCTTCTTCAGGTTTCACCTGAAAATGGTCGAGCACTTCCAGGATACCCTCAGGGTCAGGCTTGTGCCTTCGGACATCCGAACCTGTCATGACCTTGCCGAAAAAGGAATCGACCCCCAGCGCTTCGAGGGTGATCGTCGTTGTCCGGCGGCCCTTCCCTGTAAAGACGGCAAGATAAACATTCCGGTCTCTGAGAAACCGGAGGATCGAGCCGATCCCGGGATGAAGCGCGACCATCTTTTCATGATTCTCACCATAGAATGAACACAGGTCATCCATGGCGGCGGGGACCTGGCCGGGCTCAACAATCTTCATGAGACCACCTTCTTCCGGCGGTCCGAACAGGGCCAGGATTTCCTTCTGTGTAAACTGTTTTCCGAGGTACTTCGCGGCAACATGGTTGAAGCTTGCAAAGATCAGCTCGTTGCTTCTGGCAATGGTCCCGTCGATGTCGAAAATGATACAAGAAAGCCGGCTTCGGAAAGAGGGCTGGAAAGGTTCAGGCATCCATCACTATCTGAGGTGCGAAGTTGTGAAAAATATAACCATAAGGGCTCCGAATTGCAACGCGGGATTCCCTCTCACATTGCAATTGCGTCCGCTTCTTGATAAGTTGGTCGGATGAATACTGCTACGAAACAGGTCAGACTCAAGAGAAAAGAGGAACACAGGGTACTCGAGGGTCACCCCTGGGTCTTCAGCAACCAGATCGAAGGGATCGACGGATCTCCGGCCGCCGGCGATCTTGTCACCGTTGTTTCGAGCAAATCCACTCCTGTCGGTACGGCGTTCTACAACCCTCACTCGCTGATTGCGTGCCGCATTCTGGAGCGAACCGGTAAGCCGGTCGACGCGGAGCTGATCGGAGAGCGGATCCGGTCCGCGCTCGCACTGCGCGAGCAGCTCTATCCTGTAGAACACGCCTATCGGGTGGTCCACGGGGAGGCAGATTTTCTGCCGGGGCTGATTATCGACCGGTACAACGAGTATCTCTGTGTGCAGACACTCTCCTTCGGGATGGATTTGAGGCTTCCGGCCATCTGCGATGCGCTGGAGGAACTCATCAAACCGAAAGGAATCATCGAAAGGAACGAATCTCCGCTCCGCACACTCGAGCAGCTCCCGCTGCAGAAGAAAGTCCTGCGCGGCACGGTTGATGCAACCGACATCACTGTCGGCGGAATCAGGTTCAGGATCAATCCGATCGAGGGACAGAAGACAGGCTGGTATCTGGACCAGAGGGAAAACCGCTCTCTGGCAGCGCGGTTCTCCCGCGGGCGAAAAGTGCTCGATTGTTTCTGCCACGACGGTGGCTTCGCTCTTGCTGCCGCCTACGCAGGAGCAGAGTCGGTGCTTGGAATCGACAGCTCATCCGATGCTGTACAGAAAGCCCGGTTCAATGCTGAGCTGAATGGTCTCCCCGGAGCGACGTTCGAAGAGGATGATGTGTTCGAGAGACTAAAGAAGCTGATTGCCGAAAACCGGCGATTCGACATGATCATCCTGGATCCGCCCTCGTTCACCCGGAGCAAAAAGAATGTCCAGACGGCGAAAAAGGGATACCGTGATCTGCATACGTTCGCTATGCAGGCTTTGAAACCGGGGGGCATCCTCGCAACCGCATCCTGTTCGCATCATATCCGGCCCGATGCGTTCCTCGATTCGATTCTTCGCGCAGCAGAGAAGACCGGAAGGAAACTCCAGGAACTGGCCTGGCAGGGTGCATCCCCGGACCACCCAACCCTGCCTTCCGTCCCGGAAACGGCATATCTGAAATTTGGCATCTTCAGGGCACATTGACACTCTGAAGATTTCCTATTATTTTGGTTGAAGAAGGAGTAACAAGAACAGAGAAGGCTTGGAGGATGATGACGATGGTATTGCGAAGAGGATCCCTGCTCTGTGTTGCTCTGGTCATGTTCTGGCTTCCCCCGACACATGCTTTTCAGACCGGTTCCCTGGTCTTTGCCCCGCCTGATTCTGTCCAATCCGCTGCCGACGCGGAATATGAAGCCCGCAACGATTTCCGCAATGCATGGGGACTCGATGTCCTTATCTCGAATGACGGGTTCGGACTTGGAACTTTCTATCGGCGCGA